>JAEUHO010000431.1 GCA_016795345.1 Planctomycetia bacterium
GCGCAGGGGGCGCATGGGCGCCACGGGCGCCTGCGGGCGCACGTGTTCGTAGCCGTGGAGCCGCCCCACCTCCTCGACGAGGTCCTCGGGCAGCGCCACGTCCTTCGTCGCGCGCCACGAGGGCACGCGCACGCGCCACGCCGGCGCGCCGCGCGTGACGCCGAAGCCCACCGAGGCGAGCCGGGCCTCGACGACGTCGTCGGGCACGGGGACGCCGAGGCGGCGGCGCACGAGGGCCGGGTCGAGCGCGAGCTCGACGGCCGGGTACGGCCGCGGGTAGGCGTCGGCGACGGCGCGGGGCGCGCGCGCGGCGGGCGCCTGCGCGAGGACGGCCTCGACGAACCGCAGGGCCGCGCGGAGGCAGCCCTCGGGGTCGAGGGACTTCTCGAACCGTGCCGACGCATCGGTCCGCAGGCCGTGGCGGATGGCCGAACGGCGCACGCGGGCGGCGTCGAAACACGCGGACTCGAGCAGCACCGCCGTCGTGTCGGCCCGGACGCCCGACGCCTCACCGCCCATGACGCCCGCGAGCGCCAGCACGCGCTCCGCGTCGGCGATCACGAGGTCCTCGGGGTCGAGGGCGAGGTCCTTCCCGTCGAGGGTCCGCATCGGCTCGCCGGCGCGCGCGCGCCGCACGACGACGCGCCCGCCGCGCACCTCGCGCAGGTCGAACGCGTGCAGCGGCTGCCCCGTCTCGAGCATCACGAGGTTCGTGAGGTCCACGAGGCGGCCCACGCTGCGCAGGCCCACGGCCTCGAGCCGGCGGCGCACCGCGTCGGGCGACGGCCCGTCGGCGACGCCCTCGAGCACCAGGCCGACGTACCGCCGGCACGAGGCCGGGTCGTCGATCGCCACGTCGAACGCGGGCCCCGTCGCGCGGGCGACGAGCGCCTCCGCGGCGGCCGTGCCCGGGGGACGCAAGGCCCGGTCGAAGATCGCGGCGCACTCGCGCGCGACGCCGAGGTGGCCCCACAGGTCCGGCCGGTTCGTGATGCCGGTGTTGTTCAGGTCGAGGACGACGTCGGCGACGCCGAGCGCCTCCGCGGCGGGACGCCCCACCGGGCCCTCGGGCAGCACGATGATGCCGTCGTGCGCCCTGCCGAGCCCCAGCTCGTCCTCGGCGCAGATCATGCCCTCGCTCTCGACGCCGCGGATCTTGGCCTTCTTGAGCGTCAGCCCGTTCGGCAGCGTGGTCCCGACGCGCGCGAAGCAGACCGTCTGGCCCTTCGCGACGTTGGGCGCGCCGCAGACCACCTGCAGCGGCGCCGCCGCGCCGTGGTCCACGGTGCAGAGCCGGAGCCGGTCCGCGTTCGGGTGCGGCACGACGTCGAGCACGCGCGCGGTCACGACGCCGTCGAGGGCGCCGAGGCGCTCGACGCCCTCGACGTCCGCGGTGCGGAGCGGGAGCAGCCGCGCCGCCTCGTCGGGCGCGACGCCCGCGAGGTCGGCGAGCTCGCACAGCCATCGCCAGGAGACCTTCATCCGTGGAGCCCTCCCGCGAACTGCGCCAGGAACCGGACGTCGCCGGCCGCGAAGTGCCGGATGTCGTCGATCGCGTGCCGCATCATGCAGAGGCGGTCCACGCCGAGGCCGAACGCGAACCCCGACCAGCGCGCGGGGTCGATGCCGCCCGCCTTCAGCACGTTCGGGTGGATGAGGCCGCAGCCGAGCAGCTCGACCCAGCCCGTGCGCTTGCAGACGGGGCAGCCGGCGCCGCCGCAGACGAGGCAGCGGACGTCCATCTCGAAGCTCGGCTCGGTGAACGGGAAGAACGACGGGCGCAGGCGCACCTCGACGTCCTTGCGGAACACCTCGGACAGCAGCGTGCGCAGCGTGAACACGAGGTGCCCGACATGGACGTCCTCGTCCACGAGGATCCCCTCGATCTGGTGGAACGTGTTCTCGTGCGACGCGTCGAGCGCCTCGTGCCGGAACACGCGCCCGATGGCGACCGCGCGGATCGGCGGCTTGCGCGTCTCCATGGCGCGGATCTGCACGGGCGAGGTGTGGGTGCGCAGGAGCAGCCCGCCCTCGAGCCATGTCGTGTCCTGGTTGTCGCGCGCGGGGTGGTCGCGCGGGATGTTCAGGGCCTCGAAGTTGTGCCGCTCGTCCTCGACCCACGGGCCGTCGAGCACCTCGAAGCCCATGGCGAGGCAGAGGTCCTCGAGTTCGCGGCGCATGGCCGCGAGCGGGTGCACGAGCCCGCGGGCGACGCGGGTCGTGGCGGCGGCCTGCGTGGCGTCCACCCACTCCGTGTCGGCGAGCGACGCCTCCCGCGCGGTGCGCAGGGCCTCGAGCCGCTCGGCCAGCAGGGCCTCGATGGCGCCCTTCGCCTCGTTGGCGGCCTTCCCGGCGGGGCCGCGCTCGGCCGGCGGCAGGGCGCCGATGCCGCGCAGGACGTCCTGCAGGCGGCCGCTCTTGCCGAGCCAGGCGAGCCGGAGCGCCTCGACGGCCTCGAGGGTCGTCGCGGCGCGGATCGCCTCCGCGGCCTCGTCGCGCAGCGCGGCGGTGCGGGGGTCGGCGGGTCGGTCGGACATGGTCGTGGCTCCTCCTCCCCCGGATCGGGGGGCCCGCGGCGGGTGCACCCGCCGCGGGCTGGCCCTGTCGAGGGCCGGGGAGTGACGACCCGCGGCCCTCGTCGTGGGCCGCGCGCGGGCCTACGCCAGGGCGGCCTGTGCCTTCGCGAACACGGCGTCGAACGCCTTCGGGTCCGCGATGGCGA
>JAEUHO010000454.1 GCA_016795345.1 Planctomycetia bacterium
ATCTTCCCGCCGCGCAGGAAGCTCGGCATCCCCCACTTGAGCGCCTCGTCGAGCCCCGGGTGCGCCCCGTGGATCACCGTCCGCAGGTGCGCGAGGATCGGCCGCGCGAACGGCGCGCGCGTCGCGAGGTACGCGTCGACCTTCGGGTCCTTCGTCGCCATGTCCGCCTCCCGTCCGCCCGCGGTCAGAACCGCGCGAGCGGCGCGTCGCCGAGCACCAGAGGATACGCGAGCGCGGCCAGCACCGTGTGCGACGCCGCGAGCAGCCACACGTTGGGCCACCGCCGGTACGCCGCCGACCACGCGAGCCCCGCCGCGAACGTCAGCCCCACCAGCGCGGCGTTCCCCACGTGCACCGCCGCGAACGCCGCCGCCGTCCCGACCACCTCCCCCCACGGCCGCCCGACGAGCACCCGCAGCGCGCGATGGAGCAGGCCCTGGAACGCGGCCTGCTGGACCGCCGCGAACGGCGGGTAGAGCAGCAGCAGCCACGCGACGCGGCCGTCCCACGGCGCCTCGCCGCGCGCGAGGCCCCACGCGACCAGGGCCAGCGCGGCCCCGAGCGTGCCGACCGCGACCGCCCGCACGCCGGTCCGCGGCGTGTCGCGGCGGAAGCCGAGGTCGTGCGCGGTGTGCGGCCGGCGCCGCACGAGATACGCGACGTAGACGAGCGCCGCCGCGCCGATCGCGACGTACGTGTACCGCTTGGCGACCCCGAGCGCCTCCGCCGCGACGTAGGCCGCCGACGCACCCGCGACGACGCAAGCGTCCACCCACGCGACGCGGCGGGCCGCGGAGCCCCGTGCCGCATCCCCCTCCCCGGGACGCGAGGCCCGCTCGCCCGCGGCGTCGTCGGCGGCCGGCGTCATGCGCGCGCGTCCGCGAGGATCCGCCGCTCGTCCCGGCCCCCGCGCTCGAGGCTCGCCGGGCCGCGCGCGGGTTCGCCGGCCGCCGCATCCCGCGTTGCGCCCGCCGCACGTCGCGGACCGCGGACGACGGGGGACGTCGGGCCTGCGGCGAGCGACATCGCACCTCCCGGGCCCCGAGGGCCGCGCCGGCCGGGGCGACCGTCGCGGGGCCGATCCTCCTCGCGAACCCGTCGCGACGCAACGGCGGACGCCGCGGGGGACCACCGGGCCTTGCGTCCCGGGAGCCCGACCGCCGTCCCGCGGGGACCGTAGACTCCGGCCCGATGGCCGCGCCGCTCAAGGACTTCTTCTCCGCCGACGTCGTGCGCGCCGTGGCCGACGAGCTGGCCGCCGCGCACCGGCCGTTCCCGCGCGCGGCGTTCGTCCGCGACGCGACGCGGGGCCTCGAGGCGCTCGAGCTGATGGACCGCGGGCGGCACGTGATGCGCGCGATGCGGACGCACCTGCCGGACGACCCGGCGGAGGCGATCGGCATCCTCGAGCGGTCGCTCGGCCCGCCGCTCGACGCCGCGGGCCCTCCCGAGGCGACGGGCGGCGGGCACGGGATGGCGCCGTTCCGCTACCTCCCGCACGTGTTGTTCGTGGCGGAGCACGGGCTGCCGTGTTTCGAGGCGTCGATGCGCGCGCAGCACGCGCTCACGCAACGGTTCACCGCCGAGTTCAGCGTGCGGCGGTTCCTCGAGGCCGAGCCCGCGCGGACGCTCGCGCGCCTCGAGGCGTGGACCCGCGACCCGAGCCCGCACGTGCGGCGCTTGGTCTCCGAGGGCACGCGTCCGCGGCTGCCGTGGGCGGGGCGGCTGCGCGCGTTCCAGCGCGACCCGACCCCCACCCTCGCGCTCCTCGAGCGCCTGAAGGACGACCCGCACCCGTACGTGCGCCGCAGCGTCGCGAACCACCTGAACGACGTCTACAAGGACCATCCCGCGCGGCTCGTCGGGGTCGCCACGCGGTGGCTGCGCGACGCGTCGCCGGAGCGGCGGCGGCTCGTCGAGCACGGGCTGCGCACCGCGGTCAAACGCGGCGACCCCGCGGCCCTGCGCGCGCTCGGCTACCGCCCCGCGCCCGGTGTCGAGGTCGTGCGCGCGACGGTGACGCCGGCGTCGCCGCGCATCGGCGGCGCCGTGCGGATCGACGTGGAGGTCCGCAACGGCGCGGCGCGCGCGGCGGACGTCGTCGTGGACCTCGGCGTGCACTTCGTGAAGGCCGACGGCGGCGCGACGCCGAAGGTGTTCAAGCTGCGGGCCGTGCGGCTGCCGCCGGGCGGGACGGCCGCGCTCGGCCGCACGATCGCCCTCGCCCAGCTCACCACGCGCACGCACCGGCCCGGGCACCACGCGGTGGACGTCCGGCTGAACGGCCGCGTCGTGCCCGCGGGCGGGTTCACGCTCCGCGCCTGACGCGGTCGGGGCGGTCGAGGGTCCGGGACGCGAGGCCCGGCGGCCTCCCCCGGTCGGGTGGCCGCCCGGACCGTGGGTCCCGCCGCCCGGTTTCGGGATTCGGGGCCGGAACCCGGGGGTATCCTCCCGCGTCGAACCCTGTCGGAAGGCTCCATGACCCGACGCAGCCCCCTGACGCTCGCGCTCCTGCTCCTGGCCGCGGCCGTCCTCGGTCCCCGCTCCTCCCACGCCGACGACATCGACGACGCGACGACGCGGAAGGCCGTCGAGGCGGCCCTCGAGAAGGCCCCGGAGGACGACCTCCCGGCCCTGTGGGCGCTCGCGAAGGAGCTCGCGAACGACAAGGCCGCCGTCCCGGCGCTGCGGGCGCTGGTGGACGGCGCGTCCCCCGCGCGGCGGCTCGTCATCGGCCGCGCGCTGGTGCTGCTGCAGGACGAGAGCAAGGGCGTCGAGATCCTCCAGGCGCTCGCCGGCGACGACAAGGCCGCCCCCATGCTGCGCGTCGCGGCGCTCAAGATCCTCGAGCGCGAGGGCGAGGCCGAGCAGGCCGAGTGGCTGCTCGAGACGATCGACGGGACGCTGGAGCCGTCCGTGAAGATGGCCATGGCCCGCACCCTCTGGCGCCTCGGCGGCAGCAAGAAGGGGAAGGCCAAGGACGTGATGCTCGAGTACCTCAAGAGCGAGGACCGCGCGCGGCGCGAGGAGGGCGCCCTGGCCCTCGGCGAGATCGGCGCGACGGTCGAGGCGAAGCCGGTCCTCGCCGAGATGCGCGGCGAGCCCACCGAGCGCGGCCGCAGCGCGGCGCTCCTCCTCGACCTGCTCGCCCGCGAGACGCTCGCCGAGGCCGCGCTCCGGGCGGCGCCCCCCGCCGCGCCCGCGGCGCCGCCGGCGCCCCCCGCGGCGGGCGGCGGCCCCGGGCCGCTCCTCGACGAGATCCGCCAGATGCTCGAGCAGTACTACGTGGACCTCGACAAGGTCCACGACCCGAAGCTCGAGGACGCGGCGGCGAAGGGCTTCACCGAGGCGCTCGACGAGCACAGCTCGTACATGTCGCCCGCGGACTACGCGAAGCTGCTCGAGGGCCTCGACCCGACCTACGGCGGCGTGGGCGCGTACGTCGCGATCGACGCGGACAACGGCGGCCGCTTCACGGTGAGCCGGCCCATCTGGGGCGGGCCGCTCTACAAGGGCGGCATCCGCGCGGGCGACGTCGTGGTCGCCATCGACGGCGAGCCGACGGCGAACCTCGCGCTCGAGGAGTGCGTGCGGCGCCTCAAGGGCCCGGCCGGCACGAAGGTCGTCCTGTCGGTGGTCCGGCCGGGCTGGACCGAGAAGC
Organism: Planctomycetia bacterium; assembly: GCA_016795345.1. Classification (GTDB taxonomy): domain Bacteria; phylum Planctomycetota; class PLA2; order PLA2; family JAEUHO01; genus JAEUHO01. The sequence continues at coordinate 3,662 of JAEUHO010000454.1, forward strand.
AGGACTTCACCCTCACGCGCGCGAACATCACGATCCCGAGCATCGCGTACGACGTGCTGCCCGGCGGCATCGGCTACCTCGCCATCCTCTCGTTCGGCGAGGACACCGCGCGCGAGGTCCACAAGATCCTCGACGAGTTCACGAAGGCCGACGTCCGCGGCGTCGTGATCGACCTGCGCGGCAACCCGGGCGGGCTGCTGCGCGCGGCCGTGGACGTCGCGTCGGAGTTCCTCCCCGCGGGCGTCCGCGTCGTGTCCGAGAAGGGCCGCGACAACGTCTGGCCCGAGCGCGTGCACGTCGCCACGGGCGTCGGCGCGGGCCGCCCGGCGTGGCCGATCGTCGCCCTCACGAACGGCGGCACCGCCAGCGCGTCGGAGATCCTGTCGGGCGCGCTGCGGCACCACGGGCGCGCGCGGCTCGTGGGCACGCAGACGTTCGGCAAGGGCTCCGTCCAGGTGCCGCTCGACCTCAAGTCGCGGCCGGGCGAGCCGTACACCGACGTCGAGCGCGCGACGGTGACCTCGTACTCCGACCTCAACGGCAACGGCCGCTTCGACGCGGGCGAGCCCGCGCGGCGCGCGAACATGAAGAACGGCCGCTACGACACCGCCGAGAAGTTCACCGACGCCAACGGCAACGGCGTGTGGGACGCGGGCGAGGAGTTCGTGGACGGCAACCAGAACGGCGTCTACGACCCCGCGGAGCCGTTCGAGGACCTGAACAAGAACGGCAAGTGGGACACCGGCGGCGCGTTCAAGCCCACGGTCGCCAAGTACTTCCTGCCCGACGGGACCAACCTCAAGGGCCACACCGAGATCCTGAAGGGGAAGGTGATCCGCACGGGCGGCCTCGTCCCCGACGTCGAGATCAAGGACGACACGCGCGACTTCTGGGAGCTCCAGGCCCAGTCCGAGCTCTACCGCACGGGCGCCGTGAAGAAGTACGTCGACGAGGTGGTGGCCGCGGACGCGGCCCGCGCCGAGGCGCTCGCCCGCTCGGACCGCCACGACCCGGCGAGCTACCCGGGCTTCGACGCGTTCTACGACGGGCTCGGGACCAAGCTCTCGAAGCAGGCCGTGCGCGCCCTCGTGCGCATTCGCGTGCGCGAGGCCCTGAGCGACCGCATGGGCCGCGCCCTCGACGGCGACATCGTGGACGACGCGACGCTGCGCGCGGGGGTCCTCGACCTCCTCGCGACGCTCAAGGTCGACCCGAAGTCGGTCGACGACCTCGCGTTCCTCGCCGACCTCCCCAAGCCGAAGCCCGACGGCGACAAGCCCGCCGACGGCTCGCCGAGCGCCCGCTGACCGACGCGGTCCCCGCGTGTCCCTCGACCTGCTGACCTTTCCCGGGCTCCTGGGGCCCGGGGCGGGCGTGCCGGGCCTCGTGCACGGCGTGACGCAGCGCCCCGGCGGCGTCAGCCGCGGCGCGTACGGCGAGCTCAACCTGGGCCGGTCGTCCGGCGACGACCCGGCGCACGTCGCGGAGAACGGACGCCGCCTCGCCGCCGCGCTGGGCGCGACGGGGCGCGTCCGGTTCCCCCACCAGGTCCACGGCCGCGCGGTGGTCGTCCTCGACGCGCCGCCGGAGGGCCCCCTGCCCGAGGCCGACGCCGTCGTCACGTCCGTGCCGGGCCTCGCCGTCGGCGTGCTCGGGGCCGATTGCCCCGGCGTGCTCGTCGTCGATCCCGTGCGGCGCGCGCTCGGCGTGGTGCACTCGGGCTGGCGCGGGACGGTCGCGGGCGTGCTCGTCGCCGCGATCGAGGCGATGGTCCGGCGGTACGGCACCGACGCCGCCGACCTCCGCGTCGGCATCGGCCCCGGGATCTCGGCGCGGCGGTACGAGGTCGGCCCCGACGTCGCCGAGCCGTTCCTCGCGGCCCTGCCGTTCGCGCGCGCCTGCGTCACGCCCGGGCGCGGCGACCGCGTGTTCCTCGACCTCGTGGGCGCGCTGCGCCTGCAGGCGGCGGCGTGCGGCGTGCCCGCGGCCCGGATCGAGGCGCTCGACCTCTGCACGTTCGACGCGCGCGACCGCTTCTTCTCGCACCGTCGCGACGGCGCGGCGACCGGCCGTCACGGCCTCGTCGCGATGTGGGCGACCCCGTCCGCGTGACGCGAGGCCCGGTGGCCGTCGCCCCACGGCGCGCCGGGTCACAGCCGTTCGGGCGCGCGGACCGTCCGCTCGCAGTCGACGTTGCCGGTGTTCCGGGTGGTCGCCGGCTCGAACAGCAGGACGTGGACCTCCTCCGGCGCCACGGGCTTGTGCTCGACCCCCCGCGGGACCACGAGGAACTCGCCCTCCCCGACGACGACGATGCCGTCGCGCAGGTGCATCTCGAGCCGGCCGCGGAGCACGAGGAACAGCTCGTCCTCGTCGGCGTGGTGGTGCCACACGAACTCGCCGAGGAGCTTGGCGACCTTGACGTGCTGCCCGTTCAGCTCCCCGACGATCTTCGGGTCCCAGTGCGTGGCGAAGCGCGCCAGCCGCTCGTCGAGCCTCACGACCTCCATCGCGGCACCCTCCCGACGCGGCTCGCCGGACCCGGCCCGCCGCCCGCGCGCCGGGTCCGATCCCGGGCAGGCGCGGCGAGGGCGGTCAGATCGCGACCTTCGCCAGCGTCTCGCGGAAGCCCGACTCGAGGGCCTCCTCGAAGTCGAACACGTCGTGGAAGTCGTCGCGGCAGTCGTCGGCGGTCTTCTGGAGCAGGTCTTCCTCGATCATGTGGAAGACGATCGTCCCGACGTCGTCGGTCCGCGTGATGCCCCACTCCGACAGGACCGCGCGGGCGAGGAGGCCGAACGTCTCGACGGCGAGGTCGCGGAACCCCTCGAGCAGCTGCACGCCCGAGACGTGCTTCTGGCCCTTCTCGCGGCGCTGGATCGTGAAGTCGAGCGCCTCGAGGACGAACGTGTACGCCTCCACGCGGAACCGCGGGTCGCGGCGGACGATGTCCTGCAGGATCTGATCGCGATCGCGGTCCACGGGCGGCTCCGAGGGCCCCGCCGTTCGCACGGCGCGCCTCCCTAGTCTACGGCTCGCCAAGGCAAAAGGTTGACAGCCTGACGCGGCCCTAACGGATCCGGGGCCCCGGCGCCCCGACCGCGCGCCCCGGCCACCGTCAGCGGCGCAGCGCCAGCATCGCGTCGAGCACGAGGCCGGCGGGCGACACGTTGCGGCGGACCCAGGCCGCGAGGCGCGCGATGCGCTCGAGCGCGGCCTCCGCCCGCGGCAGCGGCAGCGCGGCCAGCGGGCCCGCGTCGCGCCCGGCGAGGCGGTCGCGGAGCAGCGTCAGGAGCGCGTGGAAGACGTCCTCGAGGGCCTGCCGCACGCGTTCGCCGGGCGCGCCGCCGGGCACGGCGTCGCCGTCCTCGCGCGCCTCCTCGTCGGCGCCGGCGAGGCCGCCCGCGCGCGCCCGCAACGCGACCAGGGCGGCCTCGGCCGCCGTCGCCGCGCCGGGCACCCGCGAGAGCGCCGCGCCGCACAACGCCTCGACGACGTCGTCGGCCTCGAGCGTCGCGAGGCGCTGCGCGCGCGCCGTCGAGCCGCCGGCCCAGCGCGCGACGGTCGCCGCGCGCGCGGGGTCCACGCCCGTCGCGACCAGGCGGGCCGCGATCGTCGCGGGGTCGGGCTCCGGGAACCGCAGGCGCTGGCACCGCGACAACACCGCGTCGGGCAGGCGGTCGGGCCGCGTGGTCACGAGCACGAACGTCGTCGTGGCCGGCGGCTCCTCGAGCGTCTTCAGGTACCGCGCGACTGCCTCGGGCGCCATGGCCTCGGCCGGGTCCACGACGAACACCTGGCGTCGCCCCTCGAGCGGCGACGCGTGCGCGCGCTCGAGCAGGGTCGAGAGCGCCTCGACGCTGATCACCGTGGCCTTGTCGCGCCCGCGCCGGTGGAAGTCGGGGTGGGCGCCGGAACGGACGCGGCGGCACGCCGAGCAGGTCCCGCACGGCCGCGCGTCGGCCTCGCACAGCAGCGCGGCGGCCAGCCAGCGCGCGGCCTCGCGCGGGCCCGTCGCGTCGGCGGACTCGAACAGGTAGGCCGACGCGATCCGGGTGCCCGCGGCGATCCGCGCGAGCCGCGCGCCCGCCGGCCCGAGGTACGCGGGCGGCGCCGTCGCGGCGGCGGGGCCGGCGTCAGAGGAGGTCACGGACCGCCTGCCAGACGAGCGCCTCGACCTCGTCCTCGCCGCGGTTCGCGTCGATCATGACGAAGCGGTCGGGGTCGGCCCCGAAGAGCGCACGGAACGCGGTCCGCACCCGCCGGCGGTAGTCCGGGCCGCGCCGCTCGATGCGGTCGAGCGGGCGGTCCATGCGGCGCGCGGCCACGGCGTCGTCGACGTCGAGCAGGAGCGCCCGCCGGGGCTCGAGCCCGTCGGTGGCGATGCGGGTCGTCACGCGCACGACGGCCGGGTCGACGCCGCCCCCGCCGCCCTGGTACGCCTGCGTCGCGTAGTGCCAGCGGTCGCACACGACGACGTGGCCGGCGGCGAGGGCCGGACGGATCTTCTCGACCACCAGGCGCCGGCGCGCGGCCTGGTAGAGGAGCACCTCGGTGGTGGCGTCGAGGTCGCCGACGGCGGGATCGAGCAGCACGGCGCGCAGGCGCTCGCCGACGGGCGTGTCGCCCGGGTCGCGCACGCGGACGACCGAGCGGCCCGCCGCCTCGATGCGCGCGGCGAGCCGCCGGCACTGGGTGGACTTGCCGCCCCCGTCGGGGCCGTCGATCACGAGGAAGAGTCCGTCCGGCATGGGGTCGCGATCCTACGCGGTCCGGGGGTCGGATCCCCTCGTCGGCGGCCGGGCCTCGCGGTCGTGCGCCCCCGACCGCGCCCTCGGGCCGGGGCCCGGCGGGACGATCCGTCGGGCGCGGGGCCGGTGGCGTCAGAGCCGCCGGACGAGGCCGTCGAGGGTCGACTCGAACGCCGGGTCGACGTCGCGCCGGGCCCGGACCTCGGCGAGGGCGCGGCTGGCGGCGCTGTGGGCCCGCAGCCCGAACGCCTTGGCCAGCTCCGTCAGCGGCAGCGCCGCCGCGCGCCAGACGAGGTACATCGCGACGCGTCGGGCCTCGAGGACGTTCGGGTGCTTCGTGGGCCGGTCGAGCACGCGGCGGTCGACCCCGAAGTGCTCCGCGACGACGTCCTTCGCCCGGCGGACGACCTCCTCGCGCGGGCTCGAGGGCGACGCCACGGCGGCGACCTCGGCGAGGTGCGACGGGTCGAGGGGCCGGCCGAGCCGGCGCGACACGTAGGCCCAGCGGTCCACGAGGTCGACCGCGCCCGGGAGCGTCGTCGCGCGCGCGAGCACCGCGGCGCGGACGGGCTCCGGCAGGGGCACGCCCCACCCGTCGGCGCGCTCGGCGAGGATGCGGTCGCGCAGCGCGGGGGACGCGGGCGAGAGGCGGAGGACGAGGCCCGCGAGGAGCCGCGAGCGGAGGCGCTCGGAGAGGCCCGGGAGCCCGTGGGGATGGGCGCGCGCCGTCACGACGACCCGGACGCCGCGGGAACGCGCCCGGTCGAACAGCGTCTCGAGGGTGCGCTGCGTGGTGGGGCGGTCCTCGAGCTCGTCGAGGCCGTCCACGACCACGAGGCGGCGCGACGCGAGGTCCTCGTCGATGGAGGCGAGCGCCGCGAGGTCGCGCTCGCGGACGGCGGGGACGACGCGGGCGGTGAGCGCGCGGGCGTTGAGGAGCAACGACGCGGCGGGGTCCTCCGCGGAGGCCGCGGCGTGGAGGGCGCGCACGAGGTGCGTCTTGCCGGTGCCGGGCTCGCCGTAGAGGTAGAGCGTCGCGGGGCTCGCGACGTCGCTGCCGTGGAGCGCCTGCCCGACCACGCGCAGCACGAACGCGTTCTCGGCCTCCGCGACGAACGACAGCAGCGTCGGCGCGGGCTGGCCGTCGCGGAGCGCGGTGCGCCACGACGCCTCGTCGTCGGGGATCTCGTCGCGGACGGTGCGCGTGGCCGCCAGGCGCGACGACACCGTCAGCTCTACGTGGACGCCGTCGCCGAGGACGCGCCCGAAGGCGCGGTCGAGGAGGGCGCGGTAGTTGAACTCGAGCCAGGTGCGGTGCACCTCGGTCGGCACGGCGAGGGTGACGCTCCGCCCCGACACCTTGACGACCTCGGCGTCGCGGAACCACAGCCGGTAGCGGTGGCGGCCCAGGGCCGACACCAGCTCCTCGCGGGCGCCGTCCAGCAGCTCCGCGTACAGGGTGGCGCCGGCGCTCAACGGTCCCCCACCGCGGCGCGGGCCGCCGCCACCGCGACCTTCACCGCGGGCGACGTCGGGTCGAGCCCCTCGGCCCCGAGCGCGGCCTCGAGGGACTCCTCGGCCCGGCCGAGCTCGAGGAGCAGCCGGGAGAGCTCGAGGCGCGCGGTGACGCCGCCGGCCTTGATGCGCGCGTCCTCGCCGTCGAGCAGGTCGATCAGCAGCGTCTGCACCTTCCACTCGCGCGCCGCCTCCTCCTTGCGCCCGGCGCGGAGCAGCGCCTCGGCCCAGCGCACGTGGACCTCGAGGTTCGGCGGCTTGCCGCGCGCGGCCCCGAACGGCGTGATCTGGACCATCTCCTCGCACACGCGCAGGATCCCGGCGTCGTCCTTCTGCTCCACGTACCACGCGAGCAGCTTCGTGCGGACGTCGTAGTTCTCCTGCGCGATCTCGGCGAAGGCCTCGAGCTCCTTCATGGCGGCCGCGGTCTTGCCGTCGCCCAGGTAGAGCTTGGCGAGCGAGCGGTACGGGTCGCCCTCGCCCACCCAGCGCGGGAAGCAGCGCTTCGCGGCCTCGTAGTGCGTGACGGCCTGCGGCGAGTCCTTGGCGGCCAGCGCCGCCTTCGCCAGCGCCAGCCGCGCGCCGAAGTCGTCGCCGCCCAGGGAGAGGAACCGCTCGTAGTGGCCCTTCGCGGCGTCCTCGCGGCCGTTGCGCCGCGCCAGCTCGGCCTGCAGCAGCACCACGTCGAGGGCGTCCGGCGTCAGCGCGCGGGCCTTCTCGAGGGCCGCGCTGGCGTCCACGAGCACGCCCCGCTGGAAGTGCGCCCACGCGAGCCGCGCCCAGGCCGGGGCGTCCTTCGGCTCCGCGGCGACGCGCGCCTGCGCGGCCTTCTTGCTCTCGTCGTCCCACCGCGGGACGATCCGGTAGCCCTCGACGAGCGTCGCCACCCACGCCGCGAACCTCGCGTCGAAGTCGGCGAGCGGCAGCTTCAGCACCTCCTCGAACACCTTCTCCGTCGTGACGTCGTCGGCGAACCGGCGCAGCATCTTCTGGATCGCCTCGAAGCCCCACTCCTTCGCGACGAAGTCGGCGATCAGGCCGCCCTGGAAGTAGGCGAACATCACGTCGGGCCCGCGGAAGGCGTGGTTGATCTCCGACATCTTGAGCAGGCGGCCGTTGCGCCAGCGGTCGTAGAGGTCGCGGTCCATCTCGCGGCCCCACTGGGCCTTGTGCGCCTTCTCCTCGTGGACCGACAGGCCCTCCGTCAGCCAGCGCGGGACCTGGCCCTTGCTCATCTGCAGGGTGACCACGTGCGCGAACTCGTGCCACGCGGTGCGCGCCCACGAGAACTCGCCGACCCCGCGCGACAGCGGCCCGTCGAGCGTGATCACCTGCCCGAAGCACACGCCGAGGGCCGGGATGTTGGGCACGCCCACGCTGCGGGCCGAGAAGTCGTCGTGCCGGTGGAACGACTCCACCAGCACCGGCCCCTGCGGGGTGAAGCCGTACTTCGCCGAGAGGTCTTTCCAGGCGCGCTCGAGCAGCGGCAGCAGGTACGGCGTGAGGACCGCCGACTCCTCGGGGTGCTGGCGCAGCACGAAGTTCGCGCTCTTCGTCTCGACGAACGTCTCGAGCACCTCCAGCACCTGCAGGAAGTTCTCGCGGGTGACGTCGTTCCACTGCTTCGCGGCCTTCGTCGCCGCGTCGAACGCCTGCTTCGCCTCGGCCTCGCGGCCCAGGTTCATCAGGTTCACGCCCTGGATCACGTACGCCTGGTCGTCCGTCGGGTCCGTCGCGATGGCCTTGGCGGCGAGCTCCGCCGCCACGTCGAACCGCCGCTGCCGCTCGCCCACGAGCTCCGACGTGATCGCGTACAGCCGCCCGTAGGTCGGGTCGTCGGCCAGGATCGCGCGCTCGAGCGCCGCGAAGCCCGACCGGTCGCCCGTGATCCACAGGCGCGCCGCGCGCACCGCCCGCGCCTCCTTGTCGGCCGGGTTCACCTTGCGGGCCTTCTCCCACATCGCGTCGGCCTTCTCGTAGTCGCCGTCGCCCACGTGGATCGTGGCGAGGAGGTTCATGGCCGGGACGAACGCGGGGTTGACGTCGAGCGCGCGGCGGCACTGCCGCACCGCCTCGTCCTGGTTGTAGAACTGCAGCGCGCGCCGGGCCTGGCCGACGCGGGCCTCCGCGATCATCGGGTTCTGCTTCAGCACCAGCTCGTAGTACTTGCCGGCCGTGCTCTGGCTCTTCGAGCCGCGGTTGGCCTGGTAGACGTCGGCGAACGCGAGCAGCGCGTCGAGGTCGTGCTCGTCGGCGTCGATGCGCTTCTTGAGGAGGCGCAGCGCCCCCACGGTGAGGTCGTCCGCCGGGTTGGGCGAGAGCCGGGTCGCGCGCAGGGCCGCGCGCGCCACCGCCGGCAGCTCCTCGGGCAGCGGGTCGCGGGCGTTGTACGCCTCGATGACGGCGTCGTACTCCGCCAGCGCCTCGGGCCGGCGCCCGCGCTCCTCGAGCACCGCCGCGCGCGCCACGCGCGCGACCAGGTCGTCGGGACGGGCGGCCACGGCGGCCGTCGCGGCGGCGAGGGCCTCGTCGTGGCGGCCGAGCCGCGCGAGGAGGTCGAAGCGCAGCGCCTCGACGCCGCGGTCGTCGGGCCGCAGGGCGGCCGCGGCCGTCACCAGCTCGAGCGCCTCCGTGTACTTGCCCGTGCGGGTGAAGACGCGGGCCTTCAGCAGCGGCGGCAGCGGATGGTCGGGCACGCGCGCGGCGAGCCGGGCCATCCGGGTGAGCGCCTCGTCGTGGTTGCCCCGCCGGAACGCCGCCCAGCCCTTCTCGACGTTGCGGTCGACGAACTCGGCCAGGTCCTCGTCGTCCGCGGTCGGCGGCGCCGGGGCGGGCTTCGGGTCGTTCGCCGTCGGGACGGCCGGCCCGGGCGCCGCCGGCGGCGGATCCCCCGGCTTCGCCTCCCCGTCGCCCGCGACGGCCGCGGGACGGAGCAGGGCCAACGGGAGGGCGACGACGGCGCCGAGGCCGACGACGCCGAGCACGCGACGCAGGAACGACATGCCCCGAGTCTACTCGCGCCCGCAAGCCCGTCGCGGCCCCTCCCAAACGTTCCGGCCACCCGCCCGGGGTGGCACCTTCCTCGGTCCCGCCGCCCCACCGGCCGCGGGCCCCCGGAGCCCCCATGACCGCCCCCGACGACCGCCGCTTCCGCCCCTCCAAGCGCCTCGCCGCGCTCGGCGGGTACGCCTTCGACGAGGTCAACCGCCGCGTGGACGCGCTGAAGGCCCAGGGGATCTCGCCCATCGACTTCGGCGTCGGCGACCCCACCGTCCCGACCCCGACGCTCGCCCGCGAGGCCCTGAAGCGCGCGGTGGACGCCCGCGCGACCGCCGGCTACCCCGCCTACGAAGGCGACCCGTCGTTCCGCGAGGCCGTCGCCGCGTGGTCGCAGCGCCGCTTCGGCGTCGCCCTCGACCCCAAGACCGAGATCTGCGCCACGATCGGCAGCAAGGAAGCCGTCTTCAACGTCCACGAGGGCATCGTGGACCCGGGCGACCTCGTCCTCTGCCCCTCGCCGGGCTACCCGCCCTACAAGCGCGGCACCGCGTTCGCCGAGGGCACGCCCTGGTTCTACCCGCTGACGAAGGCCAACGGCTTCCTCCCGGACCTCGACGCGATCCCCGCCGACGTCACGGCCCGCGCCCGCGCGATCTGGGTCTGCTACCCCAACTCGCCCACCGGCGCGGTCGCCGACGGCGCCTTCTACCGCAAGCTCCTCGCGTGGGCCGCCAAGCACCGCATCCTCGTCCTCTCCGACGAGGCCTACAGCGAGATCTGGTTCACGAAGGACGCGCCGCCGTCGATCCTCCAGTACGGCAAGGAGGGCGTGCTCGCGTTCTTCTCCATGAGCAAGCGCAGCGCCATGACGGGCTGGCGCGTCGGCTGGGTCGCGGGCGACGCGCGCCTCGTCGCGCTCTTCCGCAAGGTCAAGACGAACATCGACTCGGGCACCGCGACCTTCGTCCAGGACGGCGCCTCGGCCGCGCTCGCCGACGAGGCACATGTGGTGGCGTTCCGCGACGAGTACCGCCTCAAGCGCGACCTCCTCGTGGCGGGCCTCACCGCCGCCGGCCTGCCCGACTGCACGCCCGCCTCGACGCTCTACGTGTGGCAGAAGGTCCCCGCGGGCATGTCGGGCATCGAGTTCGCCCAGCGCCTCCTCGACCCGAAGGTGGCCGTGGTCTGCACGCCGGGCGAGTGGCTCTCCGACCCCGTCGCCGACGGCACGAACCCCGGCGCGGGCCACGTCCGCTTCGCGCTCGTCCCGAGCGTCGCCGACACCGAGCGCGCCGCCGCCGCCATCGCGAAGCTCCGGTTCTGACGGGCCGGGCCGCGCCCCCGCGGCCCGCCGTCCATCCCCTCGCCCGCGCCCGAGCGTCGCGCAGGCCCCGCCCGGGCGCCGCGCGGTCGCCTCGGGGCGCGGTCGGGCTCCGGGACCGCTAGCCCGGTCCATTCACGAGGGATGAGCCGCGACAGGGACTGAACGATGCCCACAGGCCGGTGGGGGGCGATGGATGCGACGCGGGCGCGGCGCGGAGGCGACGAGAGCGTGTTCCTGCACCCCGCCGAGGAGCCTCCGCGACGTGGCGCGCGCGTTCGTGCCCGCCGGTGGCCCTGCGACACGCCCGCTTCGCAGCCGCGGCCCCAACCTCGTCCCCTCGTGCATGGGCCGGGCTGGGCCCGGCGGCCGCCGGGCCTCGCGTGCCCGCGCTGCGCCTTGCCCCTTGCGCCTCCGGCGCGCCGTGGCACGCTGTCCGCGGCTGGGCTCGGGTCACGGATGGGAGTCCCCCTGTGAAGACGCATCTCGCCGCGGTCCTGACGGTGGCGGCGGTCCTCGGTCTGCGCGGCGCCCCGCCGCGCGCCGACGCCGGCTGTTGAGGCTCCTCGGGGTCGGGCGGTCGCCCGGCCGCGCCCATGATCGGCGCGCCTTCCGCGGGAGCAGGGGTGGACGGCGGCGGCTCGTCGCGCGGACGCGCGTCGGTGTCGATGCCGCGGATGACGGGCTTCGACTGGCTCGAGGTCGACGTCAAGGCGTTCGCCGCGGCCACCGGCGAGGGCTCGGAGACGGCCGCGAAGACGCCGGTCGAGCACGTGCGCCGCGCGCTCGGGATCGAGGCGGCCGAGCAGGCGGGCGACCTCCGCCCGACGCTCGTGTTCTTCCACTGGCGCCACGACGCCGACCCGGCCCGGCTCGAGCCGGAGGCGAAGACGAGCCTCGCGTTGTGCACGAAGGTGCTCGACCAGGAGGCGAGCGCCCGCTGGGGCCTGCTCTTCCGCTGCGTGCAGGTGGACCCCACCACGTCCGACGCGCGGCTCCTCGCGGCGATCGGCGCCGACGGCAAGCCCGGCTTCGTCGTGCTCGACGCGGCCACCGCGAAGCCGACGATCCGCTTCGGCGACGTCTCGACGCCGGCGAAGTTCGTGAAGGCGTGCCAGGACGCGATCGCGAAGCTGCCCGCCGCGAAGGCCGCGCTCGACGCGGCGCTCGCCGAGCAGGCGAAGACGCTCGCGACCGCGCGCGCGGCGGCCAAGGCCGACAAGCTCGCCGACGCGCTCGCGCTCTACGACGGCATCGTGTACGGGAAGGTCCGCGTCGGGCCGTCGTTCGACACCGCGTTCACCGAGCAGCAGACGGTGCGCGAGAAGGCCGAGCGCGCCAGGGCCAAGGACGCGCGCTGACCGGCGTCCGGCCCCGACCGCCCCGCGACGCCGGAGGGTCGGGGTCCGGGACCGCGAGGCCCGGCGGCCGACGCGTCGCCCGGTCCCGGAAGGCCTCGCGGTCCCGGGGGCGCGGCCGCGCGGGGCCGTCAGGCCGCGCGGAGGCCGTCGGGGCGCGCGGGAGTCCGTCAGGGCGCGGCGTCGACGCTCACGACGTCCACGGCCGGCAGGCCGAGGAGGCGGGCGCCGGTCTGCTTGCCGCGGACCCGCACCTT
>JAEUHO010000497.1 GCA_016795345.1 Planctomycetia bacterium
CGGCGGCCCGTGAGGCACGCGAGGCACGCGAGGCACGCGAGGCACGCGAGGCACGCGAGGCCCGGCGGCCCGTGAGGTCCGTGAGGCCCGTGAGGCACGCGAGGCCCGGCGGCCACCGGGCCTCGCGTACCGTCGCGGTCGGCTGCGATCCACCGGGACGGCGAGGCCCGGCCCGCGCGGCGGGGCTAGCCCGGCCCATGCACGAGGGGACGAGGTTGGGGCCGCGGCTGCGACCCGGGCGTATCGCAGGGCCACCGGCGCGCACGAACGCGTGCGCCACGGCGCGAAGGCTCCTCGGCGTGGTGCAAGAACACGCTGTCGTCGCCTCCGCGCCGCGCCCGGGTCGCATCCATCGCCCCCAACCCGTCGTTGGGCATCGTTCAGCCCCTGTCGCGGCTCATCCCTCGTGAATGGACCGGGCTAGAACGGGATGTCGTCGTCGAAGCGGGCGTTGTCGTCGGGGGCCGCGGGGGCCGGGCTCGCGGGCCGCCGCGCCGGACGCGCGGGGGCGTCGCCACCCATGCCGCCGCTCGCCCCACCGCCGGGGCCACCGCCGGGGCCACCGCCACCGCCGCCCGCACCACCGTCGAGGAACTGGAACTCCTCCATGACGACCGACAGCTTCGTCCGCTTCTGGCCGTCCTTCTCCCACGAGTCGAGCTTGAGGCGGCCTTCGATGTACGCCTGCCGGCCCTTCTTCATGTAGCGCGCGAACGTCTCGCCGCCGACGCCCCAGGCCTCGACGTCGATGAAGGTCGTCTCTTCGACCTTCTCGTCGGAGTCCTTCTTGCGGTACGAGCGGTTGACGGCCAGGCCGAAGTTGGTCACGGACTGACCGCCCTGGGTGTGCCGCGTCTCGGGGTCGCGGGTCAGTCGGCCGATCAGCATCACTTTGTTCAGGTTCGCCACGACGGGAGGTCCCTTTCGGTGTCGGCGGCCCCCGGCGGCGGTCCGTCGTTCCCGAACGCCGGGAGCGCGGACCGATGGGGGCTTGGACGGAGGATCGAGCAGAGGAGAGCTGGGGAAACGGTCGGGGTCCCTCGGCCCGCCGGCGGGACTCGCACCCCCCGGACCTCCCGGCGGCGGGAGCCTCCCGTCGGGGAGAGGCTCGCGGGGTCGGGAGCGGGGGAGGCGGGTCTCGCCCGGCGGCGGGGGCCCCTCTGGTCCTCGCGCGACGGCGCCCGTGGTTTCGGTCGTTTCCGTTGCGCGACGGGGTTAGGTACGATCCTACGCCCATGCCCCGACAGACCGGTCACGCCGAGCGCCGCCGACACCAACGAGTCCCGGCCCCGATCCCGTTCCACCTCCTCGCGGACGGGAAGGACGAGCCGTTCGACCTCGTGGACCTGTCGGAGTCCGGGGTGCGGATCACGGCCCCGCGGTCGCTGACGCCGATGACCCGGATCCAGGTGCGGATGATCCTCCCGGCGAAGCGGGTGGCCTCGAAGTCCGACGTGGCGCTGGACCTCTCCGGCGTCGTGGTCTGGAGCCACAAGGAGCCGAAGCTGCCGACGTACGACGTCGGCGTGTTCTTCGCCGAGCTCGACGACCGCCAGCGCAACCTCCTGCGGGCCTTCGTCGGCTCGCACGCCTGACCGCGCGCGCGTGGCCGCCGCGTCGCCCGGGTCCCCGGTCCCGCCCGCCGGCGCCCCCGGCGCGAAGCCTCCGTTCGTGCACGCGTCGGCCGTCGTGGACGCGGGCGCCGAGCTGGGCGCCGGCGTGAAGGTGTGGCACTTCGCGCACGTGTGCGCGGGGGCGCGCGTCGGCGCGGGCTCGGTGCTCGGGCAGAACGTCTACGTCGGGCCCGGCGTGTCGGTGGGCGCCGGGTGCAAGATCCAGAACAACGTGAGCGTGTACGAGGGCGTGACGCTGGAGGACGACGTGTTCGTCGGGCCGTCGGCGGTGTTCACGAACGTCCGCACGCCGCGGGCCCACGTCGTGCGGCGCGGCGAGTTCGCGCCGACGCTCGTGCGCCGTCACGCGACCATCGGCGCGAACGCGACCGTGGTGTGCGGCGTGACGCTCGAGGAGGGCGCGTTCGTGGCCGCGGGCGCCGTCGTGACGCGCGACGTGCCCGCGTTCGCCGTCGTGAAGGGCGTGCCCGCGCGCGTGACCGGCTGGGCGTGCCGGTGCGGCGAGATGCTCGCGGGCAAGCCGCGCGCGCGCCGGTTCGCGTGCGCGCGGTGCGGCGCGACGTACGTCGCGAAGGGCGGCGGCCTGGCGCCGGACGCCGCCGGGGCCGCCGCGCGATGAGCGCGACCTTCGCCGTCGTCGTCTCGGGCCTCCTCGGGGCCTGCATCGGCTCGTTCCTGAACGTGGTGATCTGGCGGGTCCCGCGCGGCAAGAGCGTCGCGGACGGCCGTTCGCACTGCCCGAAGTGCGGCCACCTGATCCGCTGGCACGACAACCTGCCCGTGCTCTCGTGGCTGCTGCTGCGGGCGCGCTGCCGCGACTGCCGCGCGCCGATCTCGGCGCGCTACCCGTTCGTCGAGGCGCTGACGGCCGCGTTGTTCGTCCTCGTGGCGCTGCGGCACCCGTTCCCGGCGGGGACGGCCGTCGCGGTCGCCCACGCGATCCTCCTGTCGGCGCTCGTCGTCGTCGCGTTCGTGGACGTGGACCGCCGCGAGATCCCCGACGCCATCTCGAAGCCGGGCATCGTCGTGGGGATGCTGGCGTCGCTCCTCGTGCTCGCGTTGCACGCCGACGCCTTCCCCGCGCTCGCCAATCGCCATCTGGCGTCGCTCCTCGCGTCGGCGGTCGGCGTCGCGACGGGCGCGGGCGTGCTGCTCGCCGTGCGCTGGCTCGGGCGGCTCGCCATGGGCAAGGAGGCCATGGGCCTCGGCGACGTGAAGCTGCTCGCGATGGTGGGCGCGTTCGTCGGCGCGGGCGACGTGATGATGGTGCTGCTGGTCGCGAGCGTCGGCGGCAGCGTCTTCGGCGGGCTCTTCGTCGCGGGACGCGGGCGCAGCCTCGCGCCGCTGACGGGGACGCTCGCGCTCGACGGGCGCGCGGCCGTGCCGTTCGCGCGGGCGCGGGTCCGCGCGCCGCGGCGCGCGCCGCTCACCGTCGCCGCGCTCGTGCCGGCCGCCGCGGCGAGCGGCCTCGGCCAGGGGGCGCGCGCCGCGCTGTCGGTCGTGCTGCCGGGCGCGAGCGTGTGGAGCGACGACGGCAAGGACGTGCCCGTCGCGGTGACCGGCGTCGTCGAGCGCGTCGAGGCGCACGACGGCGGCACCCTCGTCACGGTGCGGCCCGAGCCGCTCTCCGACGCCGACGACGAGTGGCTCTCGACGTTCGCGCTGCACCGCATCTCGATCCCCTTCGGGGTGTTCCTCGCGCTCGGCGCGGCCGCGATCGTGCTGTTCGGGCCCGAGATCCGGCACTTCGTCCTCGTCACCTGGCCGAGGTTCGTGACCGGACGGTGACACGGCGCGCGGGGCCGCCGGCCCCCCCTTCAGGGGCGCCGATTTTCGACCGACCTCCACGGGGCAGGGGGGATCGTGGTCTGCGGCGGGCCTTACGAAAGCCTACGTGGCCCCCCGGGCACACCCGACATCTTGCGGGCTAACGGCGGTTTCGGCCCACCATCTTGTGCTTTTTCCCGTTGACCTCTCCGCCTGACGTGTTGTCATCTGCCCCGTACGGCCCGGGTCAGTCGCAAGGGCCTCGCGCGGTCGAGGGGCGGCCGCGCGCGGTCCTTCGCCCGGGTCTGCGGTGAGGGCTGACCGCACGAGCGGTCGGGAGGTTCGAGCATGCGTCGTATCGGGATCGTGGCGGGGGCGCTGGCCGCTCTCGTCGTCACGGGTTGCGCTTCGAAGACCAAGGAACAGCTGAACGTCGCGCTCGCCGAGAACGCCGACAACCGTCAGCGGATCGCCGAGCTCGAGTCGCAGTACACGCAGGCGCAGATGGACCACGACCGCGCGGTCGCGGACCTCGCGCGCAAGCAGCAGGAAGTCGCGGCCGCGCAGGCGACCGCCATGCAGAACGCGCAGTACGCGGGCCAGGTGACGACGCTGCAGGCGCAGCTCGCCTCGGCCGAGCAGCGGCAGCGCGAGATGTACGAGAAGATGAACGAGCTCCTGAAGCCGCGCCCGAGCGACCAGCCCACGCTGATCGCGTCGCGGAACCCGCAGCTCCAGGCCTTCCAGGCCGACCTCCGCAGCCGCCTCTCGCGCTTCGGCGTGACCGGCGTCGACGTGGACATCCGCACGGCGCAGGACGGTCAGCAGCGCGTCGCGGTCGTCCTCCAGAACTCGTTCCGTCCGGGCAGCGCGAGCCTCTCGTACAACCCGGCCGCGGTGAAGGCCGTCGTCGGCGTCGGCAAGCTCATCACCGAGTCGTACGCGGGCAGCCGCGTCACGGTCGAGGGCCACACCGACAGCGACCCGATCAAGAAGTCGAAGTGGGACAGCAACGAGGCGCTCTCGCTCGCCCGCGCCGAGGAGGTCAAGAAGCTCCTCCGTCAGGCCGGCGTCAGCGACAACCGCGTCTCGGCCGTCGGCATGGGCGCCCGCCAGCCGGTCGCCCGCGGCTCGACGGAGCGCGCGAAGGCGCAGAACCGCCGCGTCGAGATCTTCATCTACCCGGCGAACTGAGCCCGAGCGCTCACGAAAGGCACGCCCATGAACGTCGCCCGTCCGTTCGCCGTCGTCGCGGTGGGGGCCCTCGCCCTCGCCGCGGCGGGCTGCAAGAGCTCGCCGTGCGCGCCCCCGGCCTGCATGGCGGAGGTCCCGCAGGAGCCCGCGGCGGCCTGCCCGCCGCCCGCCCCGATGACGCGGTACACGCCGTCGCGCCCGGTGGCGTCGGCGCCCGCGCCGGTGGCCCCGAAGGCCGACCCCGAGATGCAGTCCAAGATCGACATCCTCCGCACGAGCGTCGAGGCGCAGCACCGCCAGAACGCCGAGATCGAGGCGAAGATCCGCGAGATCGAGGCCGGCCGCTCGGCCGCCCCGGTCGTGGCCGCCACCGCCGGTTCCGCCGGCGGGGAGCAGGCCGCCCGCCGGATCGCCGAGGAGCTCAAGGGCGTCCCCGGCGCGTCGGTCCTCGTCGAGGGCAGCACGGCCGTCGTCGTGATCACCGACTCGTTCGACTCGGGCGTCGACCGCCTGAAGAACAACCCGGACGTCCGTTCGGGGCTGCGCGCGGTCGCGATGGCGGTGGCCCGTCATCCCGAGGCCCGCGTGACCGTGACCGGTCACACGGACTCGGTGCCGATCCAGCGCTCGAAGTGGGCGGACAACAACGCCCTCTCGCAGGCTCGCGCCGAGATGGTCGCGAAGACCCTCGTCGCCGGTGGCGCGCCGCGCGACCGGATGACGGTGAAGGGCGTCGGCTCCGCCGACCCCATGGTCTCGCCCGAGAAGACGGCCTCCGACCGGGCGAAGAACCGCCGAGTCGAGGTCGCCTTCGCCTTCGGCAAGTAGCCGCCGCCGCGAGGCTCCGCGCCTCCTGATCGCGTCCGCTCCCTCCGGGGAGCGGACGCGATCTTCGTTTGTGGGGTGGGGCGATGGACGCGCGCCCCCCGGCGCTCCCGCGCTCCCGCGCCGCCGCCGTGACGCCGCGGGCCGACGGCGTGCCGGCGACCCAGGGGCCACCGGGGGCCTCGAGGGCACCGGGGGCCTAGGGGACCCCCGGTGAACCGGGGGCGTGGGGCCGTGCTCCCGTCAACGGCGGGCGGGCCCCGCGTACCCGGGGGGGCGGTTGCGGTGGGGTTGGGTGACTGGGGTGAAGGGCGACCGCGGGATGGCCGAAAGGCCGGGACCGGGGCCCTGCGGTGGGACCGGGGGGATGGCCGGAAGGGGGGGGCCCCCCCGGCGCGTGTCGACGGATTTGGACCCTCGGTGGTGAATTGCCGCGCACGGCCGTCAAGTGGCAGGACCCGAGCGGCCGATAGGGGCGGGCCGGGTATCCCCCTTTCGGGGGCGCCGGCGAGGAAACGCACGGCATGGCCACCGCCACCATCGAGGAACTGCTGCAGATCCTGGTCGAACGGGGCGGGTCCGACCTCCACCTCTCGGCCGGGAGCCCTCCGCGCATCCGCGTGGACGGCTCGCTCGTCGCGACGGAGCACGAGGTGCTCCGCCCCGAGACGGTCAAGCGGCTCATCTACTCCTTCATCACGGGCGAGCAGGTCGCGCGCTTCGAGCGCGACTTCGAGATCGACCTCTCGTTCGGCGTGGAGGGGCTCGGGCGCTTCCGCACCAACGTCTTCCTGCAGCGCGGCACGGTCGCGGCCGTGCTGCGCATGATCCCGTACCAGATCCGCAACTTCGAGGAGCTGGGGCTCCCGAGCAAGATCTGCGAGGAGATCTGCGCGATCCCGCGCGGCCTGTGCCTCGTGACCGGCGCCACCGGCTCGGGCAAGTCCACGTCGCTCGCCGCGATGATCGACCACATCAACGCGACGCGCGCGCTGCACATCGTCACGGTCGAGGACCCGATCGAGTTCCTGCACCGGAACAAGTCGTGCCTCGTGAACCAGCGCGAGGTCGGCGGCGACACGCAGTCGTTCAAGCGGTCGCTGCGCAGCGCGCTGCGCCAGGACCCGGACGTCGTCCTGGTGGGCGAGATGCGGGACACCGAGACGATCGAGGCCGCGCTGACGATCGCCGAGACGGGCCACCTGACGTTCGCCACGCTGCACACCAGCGACTGCGTCCAGACGATCAACCGCATCGTCGACGTCTTCCCCGCGCACCAGCAGCAGCAGGTCCGCACGCAGCTGTCGTTCTCGCTGCAGGCGGTGTTCTGCCAGCAGCTGCTGCCGGCGGCGACGGGCCGCGGCCGCGTGCTCGCGCTCGAGACGATGATCGCGAACTCCGCGATCCGGTCGCTCATCCGCGACGACAAGGCCCACCAGATCTACAGCATCATCCAGACGGGCGGGAAGCTCGGCATGCGGACCATGAACCAGTCCCTGCACGAGCTCTGCCGGCGCAACCTCATCACCTACGACGAGGCCGTGGCGCACAGCAGCGACGTCGAAGACCTCAAGCGCACCTTCGCGAGGACGTGAACCCGTGATCTCGTTCCACCGCCGCGTGCTGCGCATCCTCGAGGAGGGGGGGTACCTCGACCCCTCGGCCTTGAAGGAGGTCTCCGCCGCCGCCACGCGGGGCGAGAGCGTCACCGCGATGGTGCTGCAGCGCAAGACGATGTCCGAGCCGGACCTGCTCGGCGTGCTCTGCGAGCGCCTCGCCGTCCCGCCCGTCGACCTCGACCGCGTGGAGTTCCAGCCCGACGTCCACGAGTGGATGTCGGAGGAGCTGGCCAAGCGGGCCGGGTGCGTGCCGATCGCCAAGATGGGCACGCTGCTGACGATCGCCGTCTCGAACCCGTTCGACGTCGTCAAGCAGGACGACCTCCGGATCGCGACGGGCTGCGAGCTCCGCGTCTGCCTCGCCCTCGAGCCCCAGGTCCAGCGCGCCATGGACCGGCTCTACAAGAAGGAGGAGCAGGACCTCAACCAGCTGCTCGACGACCAGGACGACCACGACATCACGGTCAAGGAGCAGAAGGACGACGAGGTCACCGACCTCGGCGCGGCGACGGCGGACAGCCAGGACGCCCCGATCGTCAAGCTCGTGAACATGATCATCTACCAGGGGATCAAGTCGAAGGCGTCCGACATCCACGTCGAGCCGTTCGAGAAGCGCGTCGTGGTGCGGTACCGCGTGGACGGCTCGATGCACGAGGCCATGAGCCCGCCGAAGCGGCTCCAGAACTCGATCGCCAGCCGCCTGAAGATCATGGCGGCGCTCGACATCGCGGAGAAGAAGCGCCCGCAGGACGGCAAGTTCCAGGTCAAGGTCGAGGGGCGGCAGATCGACTTCCGCGTCAGCGTCCTCCCGACGGTGCACGGCGAGAAGGTCGTGCTGCGCATCCTGGACTCGAGCAACCTCGGCCGGTCGCTCGACACCCTCGGGTTCGAGCCGCGCGCCCTGGCGGACTTCAAGGCCGCCATCGACGCGCCGTACGGGATGATCCTCGTGACGGGCCCGACGGGCTCGGGCAAGACGACCACCCTGTACTCCGCCGTGAAGGAGATGCTCACGCCGGAGATGAACTTCGTCACCGTCGAGGACCCCGTCGAGTACCAGCTCGAGGGCGTCAACCAGGTCCAGGTCAACCCGAAGCGCGGCATGACGTTCGCCGGCGCCCTGCGGTCGATCCTGCGCCAGGACCCCGACATCGTGATGGTGGGCGAGATCCGCGACACCGAGACCATCGACATCGCGGTCAAGGCCGCCCTCACCGGCCACCTGGTGCTCTCGACGCTGCACACCAACGACGCCGCGAGCACGATCACGCGCATGTGCGACATGGGCGTCGACCCCTTCATGGTGTCGTCGTCCACGCTGCTCGTGAGCGCCCAGCGCCTCATGCGCCGCCTGTGCGAGCACTGCCGCGCGCCCATGGACGCCCCGGCCGAGCGCCTGCGCGAGATCGGCTACACCGACGAGGACATCGACGGCAAGCCGACGTTCTTCCGCGCCGTGGGCTGCCCGCGGTGCAACGCCGGGTACGCCGGGCGCTTCGCCATCCTCGAGACGCTGCCCATCCGCGACGACATCAAGCGCCTCATCGTCGGCGGCAAGGGCGCGCTCGACATCCGCAACGCCGCCGTGGACGCCGGGATGATCACCCTGCGCCGCTGCGCCTTGCTGAACGCCATGCGCGGCCGGTCGACGATCGACGAGGCGCTGCGCGTGACCCTCGACGACCGTCGCAAGGTCGGCGAGGCCGAGACCGTCGAGGCCTCGACCGAGGCCGAGCACGCCACCGCCGGCGGCGCCCCCGCCGCCGAGGCCGACTGAACTCCCGGGAGCCGAGCATGCCGTCGTTCAAGTACAGCGCCATCGGGGTCGACGGACGTTCCGTCTCCGGACGGCTCGACGCCGCCAACAAGAACGAGTGCGTCGCCGAGCTGCGCCGCCGCTCGCTGACGCCCGTCGACATCCAGGAGAAGGGCGGCGTGGCCCGCCCGAGCTCGCCCGCGCCCTCGGCGCCGGCGTCCTCCGCGTCGGGCGCCGCGGGCGCCAACGCCGCGGGCAGCGGCGTCGCGACCGCCCCCGTGAAGACCTCGGGCTTCTCGTTCGGCGCGGTCAAGCCCGGCGTCCGCAAGCGCGAGGAGGTCGTGATCTTCACGCGCCAGCTCGCGACGATGATCAGCGCGGGCATCCCGATGCTCGAGAGCCTCGAGATCCTCCGCGAGCAGGCCGAGAGCAAGCAGTTCGCCATGCTGCTCGACCAGGTCATCGGCGACGTGCGCGCCGGCCAGGACCTGTCCACGGCGCTCGACCGCCACCAGAAGGCCTTCACGAACGTCTACGTCAGCATGGTGCGCGCCGGCGAGGCGTCCGGTCAGATCGACGAGATCCTCGTGCGCCTCGCGGACTACATGGAGGCGTCGCAGAAGCTGAAGCGCGAGATCAAGTCGGCGATGACGTACCCGATCGTCTCGCTGGTGATGATCTTCAGCATCACCGCGTACCTGATGATCGGCATCGTCCCGAAGTTCGAGGAGGTCTTCAAGTCCCTCGACGTGGACCTGCCCGGCCTGACGCGCGCCATCCTCGGCTGCTCGCGGTTCTGCGAGGCCAACTGGCCCATGATCATGGCGGGGATGATCTTCGCCGGCGGCCTGCTCGTGACGTACAAGCGCACGGAACGGGGCGCCTACCAGTTCGACTGGCTGATGCTGCACCTGCCCGTGTTCGGCGCGCTGTTCCGCAAGGTCGGCCTGTCGCGCTTCGCGAAGACCACCGCGACCATGATCAAGTCCGGCGTGCCGATCCTCGGCACCCTCGAGATCGTGGCCGACACGTCGGGCAACCGCGTGATCGCGCAGGCGGTCGAGCGGGCGCGGGAGAGCGTGCGCCAGGGCGAGAGCCTCATGGGCCCGCTCGCGGAGAGCCCCGTGTTCCCGCCCATGGTGACCCGCATGATCGGCATCGGCGAGAAGACCGGCGCCCTCGAGACCCTGCTCGAGAAGATCAGCGAGTTCTACGACGAGCAGGTCTCGGCGACGGTGAAGCAGCTCACGAGCCTCATCGAGCCCATCATGATCGCGACCATGGGCATCATGGTCGGCACGATCGTGCTGGCCGTGTTCCTCCCGATCTTCGAGCTCCAGAAGAACCTCGCCGGTCGCTGACGCAGGAGCCCGTCCCGACAGCCTCCCTGCGGCGCCCGTCGCTCCTCTCGCGGCGGCGGGCCTGCTCGCCGGTCGGTCCCCCAGCCCGTCGGAAGAGAGGGGTCGGGAACGCGCCTCCGGGGCTTCCCGGCTGCGCTGGCCCGTCTCGCCGGGTTCGCGACGGGCACACCTGACATCGGCTCCAAGGCGTCCGGACGCGGGGGACGGGCGGTAGGCTGCTCCCATGCTCGCCGCCCTCCCCGCCGCCCCCCGCCTGCCCCTGGTCGCGGCCGCCGCGATCCTCCTCGTCGCCGTCGTCGTCGTCTGCCGGCGCACCGGCTGGACGAAGACGCGACGCACCCGGGCCCGCGTCCTGCTGTACGCGGCGACGGCGGCGCTGCTCGGCGCGCTCGCCTGGTGGGGGGCCCTGGTCCGCGAGGAGGGGCGCCAGGACGCGCTGCTGACGCGCGTCGCCGGCGCCGACGTGATGTGGCCGGCGGACCCCGCACGGGCCCGCGGCATCTTCGAGGAGGTCCTCGCCGCCTCCCCGACCGAGGACACGCGCCGGCGGGCCCTCCTCGGCCTCGCGGCCGCGCTCACGCAGCTCGAGGCCTACGCCGAGGCCGAGGCCACGTATGCCAAGGCCGAGGCGGAGTGGGGGGCGGGGCGGCCGCGCGGCGCGTTGGTGCTGCCGTGGGCCACGATGCGCCTGCGCGCGGGACGCGCCCAGGACGCCCTGACGCTGCTCGACAGCCCCGGCGCCGCGGACGGCTTCGGCACCGCCGAGGAGTCGACGCGGATCCACGCCGACCTGCGGGCCCGGGCGCTCCAGGCGCTCGCGACGACCCCGGGCACCGGGGGGGCGTCCCCGCGCTGAGGATACCTTGTGCCGCTAGGCGTCGTAAGGCCTAGTGGCACAAGGCGTTAAGGCGATTCGGGACCTTGCCGATAGGGGCGGCGCTCCAGACGGTCTCACCCCCGGATGGAGCTCGGGCAGCTACCCCACGGTCTCGTGGGGCCGCCGACCGGTGACGTTCCCCAGCCCGGGGCGTCGCGCGGTAGGCGGCGCGGGGTTCTCCCCCGCGAGTCGGTGTCCGAGGGGGCTGCCCCGGGGGGGAGCCCCCACCTTCCATCACCTGCTTCCCGATCCACAGGAGTCGAATCCAATGAACCGGTCCCAGAAGGGCTTCACGCTCATCGAGCTGATGATCGTCATCGCGATCATCGCCATCATCGCGGCCATCGCGATCCCGAACCTGCTCGCCGCCCGCCTGTCGTCCAACGAGACGGCGGCGATCGCGACGCTGCGCAACATCATCTCGGCGCAGGCCCAGTTCCAGCAGAGCGCCAAGGC
>JAEUHO010000537.1 GCA_016795345.1 Planctomycetia bacterium
GAATCGTCATTGGGCATCGCGAGTTCGTCGCTCGGGGGGGACGGGATCTGCGCGATGCGTGTGTCGTGGCGCGCAAGCGCTCTGTGCCCGGCCTGATGCTCGTGCACCGCGATGCCGAGCGCGAACCGGCTGAGCATCGGCGCACGGAGATCCATGACGCCGACCCGTCCGCCGTCCCGGTGATTCCGGTCCGGATGACGGAAGCATGGCTGCTCGTCGACGAGGCCGCGATCCGACGGGCGGCGGACAACCCGCATGGACGCATGCCGCTAGACCTCCCCCCGGTCCGAAGACTCGAGACGGTGCCGGACCCGAAGTCGGTGCTGCGTGACGCTCTCCTCACCGCGTCAGACGTGACCGGGCCGCGTCGCCGACGACGGTTCGAGCGGGATCTGCCGGACCGAATCGATCGGCTCGCGTCGCTGATTGTTGACTTCAGGGAACTGCGGCAGCTGGACGCCTTCCGGACATTCGAGGAAGCGCTTGGGTCCGGACTCGATCGCGCGGGGATCCCTCCGTGACGCCCGCGACGCCCGGCTGGCACGTCCACTGGGGGCAGCGCCCCTACGACGCGATGCACGCGGCGCAGGAGCGGCTCGTCGCCGCGCGGGCCGACGGCGCGCTGCCGAACCTCCTGCTCACGGGCGAGCACCCGCCCGTGGTCACGCTGGGCCGCAAGACGCCGGGCGGGTTCCCCGCGACCGTCGGCGGCATCCCCGTCGTCGTCGTCGAGCGCGGCGGCGAGGCGACGTACCACGGGCCGGGCCAGCTGGTCGCGTACCCCATCGTGCACCTCACCGAGGCGCGCCGCGACCTCCACCGCTTCCAGCGCGACCTCGAGGAGATCGGGATCCGCGTCTGCGCCGACTTCGGCCTCGAGGCCGGCCGCGTCGAGGGCAAGACCGGCGTCTGGGTGGGCCCGAGGAAGATCATGAGCCTCGGGATCGCGGTCCGCCGCTGGGTGACGTGGCACGGCCTCGCGCTCAACGTCGGCAACGACCTCGCCCCCTTCCGGGCGTTCAACCCCTGCGGCCTCGACGGCGGGGTCATGACCTCGCTCTCCGACCGCCTCGGCCGCGCGGTCACCGTCGCCGACGCGCTCCCGTCGCTCGTCCGCCACGCGGGCGACCTCCTGCCCGGCGGGCCCTTCGCGCCGCACCCGTGGGCCGACCTCCCGCTCGGTTCCTAGGGACGGGGCCGCGTCACATCCAGGGAATCGTCTGCGCGGCGAGCGCCACGCTCTCGCCGAACCCGTCCGAGCGGAGGCCCGGTCGGGTCTCCGGGACCGCGAGGCCCAGCGCGCGCCGCAGGAGCGACACGAGCACCTCGGCGTGGGGCCGGAGCAACGGGCCGCACGTCGCGAGGGTTGTCCGTTCGCCGTGGACGTCGAGCACGACGACGGAGAGGCTGCTGCCCACGGAGCCGAGGCCGTCGCGCGGGTCGAGGAACAGGTCCACGACGCGCACCGGCGTCCGCCCGCGACCGCGGACGACCACGCCGCTCGGGCCGAACACGAGGTCTCGCTGGCGGCGCACGACGTAGCGCAGGGACCACGGCAGCGCGCCGAGGACGGCAAGGGGCAGGAACGTGAGGACGTCGGCGAACCGTGGACCGCCGCCCGTGAGGCGGATCCAGGGGCCGACGACGCCGAAGCCGAGACCGAACGCGGCGCCCACGACGCCCGCCGCGATCCCCAGGGTGCGTGCCCGCGACCGCGGACCGCCGCCGGCGAGCCCGCCGCGCACCCATCGTTTCGCCCATCGAACGCGCTTCGCGCTGTGCTGGACGAGGCCCAGGCTGTTCGGGAGCGGCTCGGCGCGGCCGTCGAGGCGCGCGCTCAGCCGCCGGCAGGCGTGGCAGACGACGAGGGTCCGCGTCGGCGCGAGGTCCTTCCGCCGCAGGGGCGCCGCGCACCACGAGCAGACGGCGGGGTTCAAACGCCCGCCTCCGTCGCGCGCGGCTCGGCCCCGCGGATCTCGAGCGGGACGCCGCGCTCCACCTCGCCGACGACCGCGTGGTGGACCGCGCGGGCGAGGGCGACGGCCGCCGCGCCATCGGCGGCGGGAAACCGCGCGACGATCCGCCGGCGCCAGCCCGCGTCCACGTAGACGACGCGATGGCGGCGGGTCCGCACGACGGGGCCCGCCCACCCGACCTCCTCGACCAGCACCGCGCGCACGACGGCCGGCACGGTCTGCCGGGCGCGGCGCACGCCCCCCCGCCCGAACCTGAGGACGCGAAACGGCCCGCCCACGGCGCTGAGGACCGTCGCGAACGCCATCGACGCCAATCCCGCGGCGAAGATCCAGCCCACGGGGCCCTGCCGCAGGCTCGACGCCCCGAACCACACCGCGAACGCGACCATCGCCCCCGCGCCCGCGAGCGCGAGGACCCGACGGAGCCCCCCGCGGCGGCGGAACCACGCGGGCGCGATGCGGAGGCTCCGGGGGGTCCCGTGGACGCGCACCGACGCCTGCAGCACCGCCACCTGTTCGTCGGCGGTCACGAGCATCGACGTGCCGCAGCGGCGGCAGACGACGGCGGCCCGGTCCGCGCGCCGGTCGCGCGGCCGCAGGGCGCACCCACACCATCCGCAGACGTCCCGACGCATCGAGCACGGTCTCCCTGCGCTCGAGCCTATCATGGCCGGCCGGGACGGTGCCCGCGGCCCTGCCGGCCGATCGGGGACCCGGGACGGGAGCCCTCGGTGTCGAGCCGCAAGTCCTTCGCGACCTCCGTGCTGGCGTTCGTGTTGGGCGGCGCGCTGGGGTTCGGCCTCCGTGGACCTCGCCCGGCGTCCATCGAGCCCGAGGACGCACCGACGCCGCACGCCCCGGGCGCGGCCGCCGGCCCGGCGGCGCCGCGCGCGGTCGCGCCCGGCGAACCGCCGCCGCTCGCCGCGAACGCCGGCGTCGACGTCGCCGCGCTCCGGGACGAGCTCCGGCGCGTGACGGCCGATCTCGAGGCGCTTCGCGCGGCCCGGAGGGCGGACGACGCGGGGGCGCCGCTGCCGGCGCTGATCGATCGTGTCGCGGCGCTGCGCAGGGACGTCGGCGCCCGCCTGCTCGCCGTGCCCCCCGCGGTGAGCGCACGATACCGAGAGGTGCTGAAGGACGAACGGGCCGGACTCTGCCGGATCCTGGAGCGCGGACGGTTCGAGCACGTGGTCGAGGCGAGGGGCGGCGGCGCGTACTGGTCGTTCGCGCGCCGCTCGAACTCGTACGACGAGGAGCCCGACGTCGAGCTGCAGCAGGGGCACTACTCCACCTCGTTCTACGGCGGCACCGACGGGTGGATCCTCGACCTCGGGCCCGGCCGCCTGGAGCGGTGGACGTTCGCGGCGGCGGAACCGCCCCCTCCGTCGCTCTCGGAGGCGGACGCCGCCAAGTGGCGCGTCCTGTGGAGGCCGGCCCACACCACCCGCGACGGCTACGACGCCTCCATCGGCACGGCCGCGCGCGAAGCGGGGTTGACCGACCGCGCGGAGGCGAAGGACGGCCATCTGTACGCGCTGCGCGCGATCATGCCCGGCGAACACGACCACCTCGTGTTGTTCGAACGCGCGGACGACGACGAATTCGGCCACACCCTGGCGTTCCACGTGCTGCAGGCCTGGCCCGTCCCCGACCGCCGACAACGTTGAGCGTGCGGCCCGCCGCGGGCTCTCACCCGAGCAGGTGATCGGCCGCGCCGTCGGAAGCCGTGCCGCGCGCGGCGATCCGGCGCAGGATCTCGGGGTCGCGCCCGCCGTACCGGATGCCACAGACCTCGGAGCCGCACATCGCGTCGATCGCGCGCTCGACCTCCTCGGGGGTGCGAGGCTGCCGCACGAAGGCGCAGTGCATGTCCTCGAGCGCGCCCTCGGGCGTGTCGGGGTGCTTGACGTAGGCGATCAGATCCGGAGCCTCGAGCGCGAACTGGCTGCACGTCAGGCAGGAGTCGCAGTCGGTGTAGAAGTCACCGACCGGGGTCTCGCTGCACCGACGCCGCTGCCCCGGCACGGCAACCGCGGGCCGGCACGCCCGGTCCACGTGGACGATCGTCTCCACATACGCCGGGATGACGCGCTGCACCTCGTCCCCGCGCGAGCGATCCGTCCACTCGTGCTCCTCCCTGACGTGCGTCTCGAGCCGACCGTCGAACTCGGGCACCGGGACGACGAGCCCGCGGCGTCGGTCGTCGCCCGGGCGATCGCCGGCCGGGCCTGCCGGCACGTCGGACGTGCGCGAGACCGAGGGCGCCGCGCGCCGCCGACGCCACCAGCGGGCCAACGCGCGGAACACCGTCACCCCCCCATCCCGGGGGCGACGCCCGGGCCCTCGGGGGTCGGCGGGAGGGCCGACGGCGGGGTCGGCGGCGGGGGCTGCACCGTCGGGGGCTGCGGGCGGACGGGCCTCGCGTCCACGGCACGGATCGTCATCCCCTCGCGGCCGAGCTGCGAGAGGAGGAAGGCGAACCGGTCGAGCTGGTCCTCCTTCAGCTGCTTGCGCGACGCGGCCCCGTGGCCCGAGTCGCGGTCGATCGCGAGGAGCACGGGCCGCGACGACGACGTCGCCGCCTGCCACGCCGCGGCGATCTTGCGGGCGTGGAACGCGTCCACGCGGCCGTCGTGAAGGCCGGCGGTCACGAGACAGGCGGGGTACGCCGCGCCGGGCCTCACGTTGTGGACGGGCGAGTAGGGCCGGATCCAGCGGTACTCGGCCTCCACGTCGGGGTCGCCGTACTCCTTCGTCCAGATCTTCGCGAACTGGAAGCGGTGGAAGCGCAGCATGTCGGTGAGCGGCACCGAGCAGAGGACCGCGCGGCAGAGGTCGGGCCGCTGGTTCGCGACGACGGCGACGAGCAGGCCGCCGTTGCTGCCCCCCGCGATCGCGAGCCGGTCGCGCGCGACCTTCCCCGCGGCGACGAGCCCGTCGGCGCACGCGATGAGGTCGTCGTAGACGTTCTGCTTGTTCGCGAGGCAGCCCGCCTCGTGCCACGCCTCGCCGTACTCGTCGCCGCCGCGCAGGCACGCGGTGACGTAGACGCCCCCCATCTCGGCCCAGAGCGCGCGGAGCGAGGCCCACGTCGGCGTCTGGCCGACGCGGAAGCCGCCGTAGCCGTAGAGCACCGTCGGGGCCTTGCCGTCGAGGGGCACGTCCTTGCGGCGGAGCACGAAGAGCGGGATCTTCGTGCCGTCCTTGCTCGGCATCAGCAGCCGCTCGGCGACGAGCGTGTCGGGGTCGAGCGTGGTCGGCGTCGTGTCGAGCACCTGCGGGACGCGGGGCGACGCCGCGAGGTCGACGACGTAGGTCGTGTACGGCCGCGCGTTGGACTCGAAGCCGAACCACAGGCGCGCGTCGCCGGGCTTCGTGGTGGTGCCGCGCACCGAGCCGGGGCCCGGCAACGGCACCTCGCCGTCGGGCGTCCCGTCGGCCCGGAACACGCGCAGGCTCGAGACGACGTCCTCGCGCACGTGGACGACCACGCGGTCGCCCGCGACGTCCATGGACTCGATCACGCCCGGGCCCTCGGGGAGGAACTCGGTCCAGCGGTCCGGCGGCGTCTCGCCGGCGAAGGGTGCCGTCAGGATCCGCTTGCGGGGCGCCTTCCAGTCGGTGACGAGCAGCCACCGGTCGCCGACGCGGTCGCCCCACGAGAGCGCCGGGACGCCGACGAACACCGGCGTCGTCGTGAAGCCGTCCTTCGTCCGCTCGAGCCGGAAGACGTCGGTCGAGCGATAGGGCTCGCCGCGGTACAGCACCACCGCGCTCCGGTCCGACGTGCCGCCGAGGTACATCGACTCGAGCGCGGGGCGGCCGGTGCCGTAGACGCGCGGGTCGTCGAGGACGAGCCCGCCGAGCGGGTGGAAGTGGACGCGCCGGTGGTGCTGCGCCTGGCCCGGCGGCACGGAGTCGGCGTCGGGCTGGCGCGTGTAGTAGAAGCCCGAGGCGTCCGGCGCCCACACGACCGACGAGAACTTGCACCGCGTCAGCCGGAGGTCGGTGTCGCGGCCCGTCGAGAGGTCGCGCAGGTACAGCGTCTTGTCCTCGCTGCCCTTCGAGTCGCGGCCGTAACACAGCCACCGGCCGTCGGGCGACGGGTCGTACCCCGACAGCCCCTCGGTCCCGTCCGCGCTCCACGCGTTCGGGTCGATCACCGCCACCTCGGGGCCCGCGCCGTCGCGGTCGCGCGCGTAGAGGACGGGGTGGTTCCTCCCGGCGTCGCGCCGCAGGTACCACGCGCGCCCGCCCTCGAAACCCGGCAGCGTGGGCGCGCCCTGCAGGTCGAGCTCGGCGTCGAGCCGCGCGCGCAGGGCCTCGCGTCCCGGCACGGCGTCGAGCACCTGCCGCAGGAGAGCCCGCTGCGCGCGGTCCCACGCCTCGACCTCCGGGGCGTCGTTGTCCTCGAGCCAGCGGTACGGGTCGGCGATCTTCTCGCCGTGCATCACCTCCACGACGTCGCTCGTGCGCGTCGGCGGGTACGCGGGGCGCGGCGGGTCGTCGGCACGCGCGGACGGAGCGAGGGCGGCGAACGGCATCAGGGCGATCCCCAGCACGCGGGACACGACGCGGGACACGGGACGACGGGGCGGGACGCGGCGGGCCATGGATTCCTCGGGGGCGCGCTCCGACCCGGGCGCGGGGGGCGAGGATACCCGCCCCGCTACCCCCCGTCCCGCGCGACCTCCCCGACCACGGGCTCGTCGCGGATCCGCAGCCGGCGCTCGAGCTCCTGCTCCAGGTAGAGCGCCTCCTCCACCGACAGGCCCGCCACCTTCAGGAGCGTCACGCGCCGCCCGTCGCGCGTCATCGCCGCCAACGAGAACGCCGGGGCCTCCGTCCCGCCACGCCCCCGCCGAAGCGACGCGCCGACAAAAAGCTGCGCGATCTCGCCGACGTCGAGCGACGTCGCCCCCGGCCAGGGCAGCGGCCCGTGACGCACCGTCAGCGTGTGCCCGCGCTCGACCTCGACGACGGTGCGGTTCACGAACCCGCACAACGTGAAGTAGGCGAGCCCGAGGCCCACCGCGACGTGCACGACCGGGAACAGCAGGACGAACCACGGCAGGCCCGACCCGCGGCTCATCCCGTAGAAGGCCAGCAGGATCCCGTTCCAGACGACGCAGAAGAACAGCAGGAAGAAGAACACCGGCGAGAACCATCGCCGCACGACCCGCACGCCGAACGCCGTCTCCTCCACCGTGACCGACCGCGGCCGCTCGGCGACGGCGCGCGCCGCCGCGGGCGCCGGCGCCGCCGCGAACGCCGGCGGCACCGCGACCGGCGCCACGCGCGTGAACGCGCCGCAGAACCGGCACCGCAGCGCGCCGCCGACGCGCGGGCCGTCGTCGGGGTCGAGCGGGGCGGCGCAGGCCGCGCACGCGAGCTTCGTCGCGGGGTCGGGCATCGACACGACCCTATCCGGCGCGGGGGACGCGAGGCCCGCTCCGCCGCGGGGGACGCGAGGCCCGCTCCGACGCGGGACGCCCCGGCCCGGCGACGCGAGGCCCGCGCCGGCTCGCCGCCCGTCCCCCGTCGCCCGTCGCCCGTCAGGCCCGCGCGGCGAGCGCCTCCTCGACGGCGGCGACCAGCGCCAACGACGTGAACGGCTTCACGACGACGCGGTGCGGGGGCAGCGCCGGGTCGGTGTGGGACGCCGGCACGAACGCGCTGGTCAACACGACCGCGAGCCCCGGCCGGGAGGCCGCCAGGGTCGTCGCCAGCTCGTACCCGCCGCGGCCCGGCAGCACGACGTCGGTGACGAGGGCGACGAGCGGGTGGGCCCACTGCGTCGCGAGCCGCAGGCCCTCCTCGGCGTCGCGGGCGGCGAGCACGACGAACCCCGCCGCCGAGAGCGCGCGGTGCGCGAGGCGACGGACCGTGGGCTCGTCCTCGACGAGCAGCACGACGCCGCGCCCGAACGGCGACGCGGGCGGCGCGGGCGGCGCCGTCCCGTCGGTCGGGGCGGCGGGGAGGTCGAGCACGAACTGCGTGCCGCGCCCCGGGGCCGACTCGACGTCGATGCCGCCGCCCCACTGCCGCACGACGCCCTCGACGATCGCGAGGCCGAGCCCGGTGCCGCGACCGCCGGGCTTCGTGGTGAAGAACGGCTCGAAGATGTGGGCCCGGACGGCCGCGTCCATCCCGACGCCGGAGTCGGCGACCGTGAGGCGCACGTGGGGCCCCGGCCGCGCGGCCCCGCGGCGGGTCGCCTCCGCGGGCGGAAGGTCCACCTCCTCGGTGCGGACCGTGAGGAGGCCGCCGCCGGGCATCGCGTCGCGCGCGTTGACCGCGAGGTTCATCACGACCTGCTCGAGCTGGCTGCGGTCGCCGACGACGTTGCGCGCGGCGCCCGGCAGGAGCACGAGGGAGACGCCGTCGCCGAGGAGCCGCGTGAGCATCGGCTCCATGGCCGTGAGCGTGGCGTCGGGGTCGACGATCCCGGGCTCGCGCGGCCGCCGGCGCGCGAACGCGAGCAGCTGGGCGGTGAGGTCGCTGCCGCGCCGCGCGGCGTCCACGATCCCCCGCACGGCCTCCCGGCCCTCCGCGGCGTCGGCCGGCGCCGCGTCGAGGACGTGCGCGAAGCCGGTGATGGCGGTGAGGACGTTGTTGAAGTCGTGGGCGATGCCGCCGGCGAGCCGGCCGAGGGCCTCGAGCTTGTGGGCCGCGTGCAGGCGCTCCTCGGTCTGCCGGAGCATCCGCTCGGCGGCGCGGCGGTCGTGGGTCTCGAGGGTCAACGCGACGAGGTCGGCCACGGCGGCGGCGAAGTAGCGCTCCTCGGGCTGCCAGCGCCGCGGCGGCCCGATGTGCTCGTTGCAGACCACGCCGATCATGCGCCCCTCGCGCCGGATCGGCACGTCGAGCATCGACGTGATCCCGCGCGGCACGAGGTAGGCGGCGTTGAAGCCGGCGGTCCGCGGGTCGTGCTGCGCGTCGTCGGCGGCGAGCGTGCGAGCGTCGGCGATGGCCGCGAAGTACCGCGGGCTCGTCTCGCGCGTGAGCACGGTGCCGGCGACGTGGGTCGCGGGCGTGCGTTCGTGCTCCTCGACCGCGGTGATCGACGCGCCGTCGTCGGTCAGCTCCCAGAACGACACGCGCTCGACGTCGAGGGACGCGGCGGCGACCTCGGCGATGCGGCGGAGCGCGTCGGCGCGCTGGCCCCGCGCGACGGCCTCGTGGCACGCGAGGTCCACGAGGGCCCGCGCCAGGCGCTCCGCGCGCTCGTCGGCCGGGCGGTGCCGCACCACGACGTAGTCGCCGCGGGCGTGCACGTGCACCGGCAGCCGCGCGGCGGCCGCGCGGAAGCGCGGGCCGTCGGCGGCGCCGCGGCCCCGCGCCCGCGCGCGCGCGAGCCCCTCGCGCAGGCGCTCCGCGTCGTCGGGCGTGACGAACTCGGCGAGCCGCCGGCCGACGAGCGCGTCCGGCGTCGAGGCGAGCAGGGCGGCGAGCGCGGCGTTGGCGACGACGATGCGGTCGCCGTCCTCGACGCGGGCCAGGCCGTCGCCCAGGGCGTCGAGGGCGTCCCAGAGGTCGTGCGACGCGTCCGGTGCGGATGTCATCCCGAGAGCGGCTCCGTCCCTCCCGGGGAGCCTAC
>JAEUHO010000301.1 GCA_016795345.1 Planctomycetia bacterium
TCCCGGCGGCGACCGCCAAGGCGAAGCGGGACCAGTCCGTCCCGCTCCGTCCCGACCTCCGGGTGGCGCTGGACCTCGTCGGTCCCGCGGACGCGAAGCCGTCCGACCTCGCGTTCCCCGGGGGGGCGTTCCCGACGCATCGGACGTTCGCGCTCGACCTCGCGGCGGCCGGGATCGTCTCGCCGGACGAGTCGGGCCGCGTCGTGGACTTCCACGCACTGCGCGGGACGTTCATCAGCAGCCTCGCCGCCGCGGGGGTCCATCCGCGGGTTGCCCAGGCGCTGGCCCGTCACTCGTCGGTCGAACTGACGATGCGGGCCTACACGGACGTCACGTTGCTCGACGTGCGCGGCGCGGTGGCCGAGACGCCCCGCCCGCTGCTTGCCTGTCTGCTTGCCTGTACGGACGCCGTCGAGCCTCGTTCTGCTTCGTCAACGTGCGCATCCGAGGGCACGGACGGGGGGGCGTCGATTCCGGCGTCCGACGCAGCGGAAGGCCGCGAAGCGACCGTTTCGCGCAAGTCCGCGAATGGTGGGCGCAGAGGGATTCGAACCCCCGACCTCGTGCGTGTGAAGCACGCGCTCTAACCAACTGAGCTATGCGCCCAAACCTCGAACGCGGACCGACAGGCCGTGCCGGGGGGGGCCGGACGCGGCGGGATCCCGGGAAGGGGACCACCGGAGGGCCTCGAGAGGCGCCCTCCAGGGCCCCGAAGGGGACCACCGGAGGGTGGTGGGCGTTACTGGACTTGAACCAGTGACCCCCAGCTTGTCGAGCTGGTGCTCTACCAACTGAGCTAAACGCCCGGACCGTACCGGCGGTGCTACCCTACCCGATGCCCGGCCCGGGGGCCAACCCGTGCGCAACCCGGGACCCCCGAGGGGGTTCCAGGGAAAGACGCCCCCCGGACGCGGCGTCTGTCTGGTACGTCCCGTCCTCCCCGAGGACCCCCGAGGATCCGCCATGGCTCGCCTGACCCCCGTGTTGCTCGCCGCCGTCGTCGCCGGGGCCGCCGCGTTCCCGCTGGGCTGCTCGAAGCCGGCCGAGGTCGCGACCGCCGACCCCGCGACGGAAGCCGCCCTGGCGGAGCTCCAGCGAGAGGTCCGGACCCTGCGCGAGGAGCGCGAGGCCACCCTGCGCGCCACCGGGGTGACCGGCTCCGAGCACCGCACCCTCGTGGACGTGGTCGCCGAGCTCCGCGACGAGGTGAAGCGCCTGAAGGAGGTCGCCGCGGCGGCCGCCGCCGCCCCGCCTCCGACGGCCGCGGCCGGGAGGGCGAACGGCGATCCGGGCGCGGGCGCCGCGCCGGTCATGCCGACGACGTTCCTCGCGCAGGGCGACGGCACGTACACCCCCGAACAGCTCGACGCGTTCGGGAGGATCTACGACGAGGTCGTCCGGCGGCGCGACGAGGCGCAGCAGCTCGACCGGATGCGGCAGAACCTCGCGCAGGCCGGTGTGACGCTCACGCCGGACCAGGAAGCCGCGATGATGAAGCTGCAGAAGCAGTTCCAGGAGAAGCGACAGGAACTCCTGGCCGCGAACCGCGGCAACGGTCGCCCGCAGTCCGAGGCCGACCAGCAGGCGATGCGGACGAAGTTCGAGGAGCTCCGGACGGCGTTCGAGACGGACGTCCGCGCCGCGGTCCCCGCGCCCGACGCGGACAAGGTCGTCGAGGCGATGAAGCGCTCGTACCCGGGCTTCTTCCCGCGCGGCGACCGCCAGGACCGGATGCGTCCCGGCATGGGCGGCTGATCCCGCGCGAGCGCTCGCCGCAAACGGGGCCCCCGGACGGGGGGTCGCTACCATCCGCTCTCCGGGCCGGGCGGCCCGTCGGCGGAGGTTCCACGCATGCGGATCGGCGTCCCGAAGGAGATCAAGTCCAACGAGAACCGGGTGGGCATCGTGCCCGCGGGCGTGCACGCGCTCGTGGCGGACGGCCACCGGGTCATGGTCGAGACGACCGCCGGCCTCGGCAGCGGCATCTCCGATCAGGAGTTCAAGGACGCGGGGGCGGAGATCGTCCCCACGGCGAAGGACCTCTGGGCCAAGGCCGAGATGGTCATGAAGGTGAAGGAGCCGCTGCCGGCGGAGTACCCGCTGTGCCGGCCCGACCACACCCTCTTCACCTACTTCCACTTCGCCGCCGCCCGTGAGCTCACGGACGCGATGCTGAAGGCCGGCTCGGCCTGCTTCACGTACGAGACCGTCGAGGTGGACGGCAAGCTGCCGCTCCTCGTCCCCATGAGCGAGGTCGCCGGCCGCATGGCGATCCAGGTGGGCGCGGCCTACCTCCAGAAGGCCAACGGCGGCCGCGGCGTGCTCCTCGGCGGCGTCCCCGGCGTCGAGCCGGGCAACGTCGTGATCCTCGGCGGCGGCGTCGTCGGCACCAACGCCGCGAAGATGGCCGCGGGCCTCGGCGCCCACGTCACGATCCTCGACATCAACCTCGACCGCCTGCGTTACCTCGACGACGTGATGCCGAAGAACGTCACGACCGTCCACAGCAACCCGGTCAACATCCACTCGCGCGTCCGCTACGCCGACCTCGTCGTCGGCGCGGTGCTCGTCGAGGGCGCCCGCGCGCCGATCCTCGTGCCCCGCTCGTACCTGAAGGACATGAAGGAAGGCTCCGTGATCGTGGACGTCGCCGTCGACCAGGGCGGCTGCTGCGAGACGATCAAGCCGACGACGCACGCCGACCCGTGCTACGTGGTGGACGGCGTCGTCCACTACGGCGTCGCGAACATGCCGGGCGCCGTCCCGCGCACGAGCACGTACGCGCTCACGAACGCGACGCTGCCGTTCGCCCGCCGCCTGGCCCGCCTCGGGCCGGTGGAGGCGATCAAGAAGGACGCTCAGCTCCGCAGCGCGGTCAACGCCTGGAAGGGCAAGATCACGCACCGCGGCGTCGCCGAGGCCTTCGGCCTGCCCTTCACCGACGCGCTGTCGCTGGCGTAGTCGCGCCAAGCGACGCCCGACGCCATGACCGGCTCCCACCGCAGCGGGTCCCTCCTCACGAAGGGCCCGCTGCTCAAGGCCACCCTCGTCTTCGGGTGGCCCCTGGTGGCCGGCATGGCGTTCCATTCGCTGTTCAACCTGGTCGACCTCTACATCGTCGGCCAGCTGCCCGAGTCGGACGTCGCGATCGCGGCGGCGACGATCCCGTCGCTCGTCAACTCGATCCCGATGATCCTCTACAACGGCGTGGTCAACGCCGGGATCGCGCTCGTCGCGCGGCGCACGGGGCTCGGGAACCGCCGCCGCGGCAACTACGAGGCGGGCCAGGGCCTGTTGCTCTCGGTCCTGCTCGGCATCCTGCTCGGCGTGCCGCCCTACCTCGTCGCGCGGCCCATCTGCGCCGCGTTCGACGCGACCGGGGTCGTCCTCGACCAGGCGACGGTCTACCTCGAGGTGATGAGCCTCGGCACCGTCACGATGTTCCTGCTGCTGCAGCTCACCGGCGCGTTGCGCGCCGCGGGCAACAGCGTGCTGCCCATGATCGTGCTCGTGGGCGCCAACGTCCTCAACGTGGTGCTCGGCGTCTGGTTCGTCTTCGGCGGGCTCGGCCTCGACGGCATGGGCGTCGTCGGCGCGGCCTGGGCCACGGTGGTCTCGCGCGGCGTGGCGTGCCTGCCGGCCATGTTCGCGCTCCACCGCGGTTTCGCGGGCCTCCGGATCCGCCGCTTCGCCTTCCGCTGGCGCACGCAGGCCCAGATCCTGCGCATCGGCGTGCCCGGCTGCGGGCAGCTCCTCATCCGCATCGTCCAGTACCTCTACCTGCTCAAGCTCGCCGCCGTGGCCTCGCCGCCCTCCGAGGTCACCGCCTCGCAGGCCGCCTTCGGCATCGGCGTCCGCCTCGACATGTTCGCGCTGTTCTCCGGCCTCGGCTGGGCCGCCGCCGCCGCCACCGTCGTCGGCCAGAACCTCGGCGCGGGCAAACGCGAGCGCGCGATCCGCGCCTCGTGGATCGCCGTCGGCCTCGACGCCGCAACCATGCTGCTCTTCGCCGGCGCGTTCGTCCTCTTCGCCGACCCGCTGATCCGCTTCTTCGGCCACGACGTCACCGGCACCGACCTCGACGCCGTCGCCCGCATCGGCGCCACGTACCTCGGCATCTCGTCGGCCAGCTACGTCTACATGGCGGTCGGCCTCGTCCTCTCGCAGGCCATGGCCGGCGCGGGCTCCACGCGCCCGTCCCTCGTCATCGACGGCGTGGGCTACATCCTCGTGGGGCTCCCGCTCGCGTGGCTCGTCGCGACCCACGCCGCCGACCTCGGCGGGCACCGCGCCCTGTGGCTGACCGCGGTCCTGACGCACCTCGCGGTCACGTTGACGTACGTCTGGTGGTTCCGTCGGGGCACCTGGGCGCGGCCGACGACGCTGCGCTGACGGCGCGCGCGCCCGCCGACCCCGGGATCGCGGCCCGCCCTGCGCGGGACGGCGAGGCCCGCTCGCCTCCAGTTCCGGCGCGCGTGGGGCCCGTCGCGCGCGCCTGGGTTCGTCGCGCGGGGGCCATCGGGGCATCCGGGGCCATCGGCGCGTCGGGATCCGCGGGTCGGGCCGTCGGGCCTCGCGGGCCGGCGGGCCTCGCGTCCCGAGGAACCCGACCGCGGCCCGTCGCGTGCGGCGGCTCGGGCGCGGCGCGCGACCGGGGGCCGCGGCGCGCACACCGTTCCGACCGCGTGGCCCGGACCGGCTTGACCCGCGGGCCCCGCGGGCCTAGAAGCGTACGGCGCGGGGCCCCTCGCGCCCGGAGACGACCGCATGCCCTCCCCGTCGGCGGAACCGAAGGACCCCAAGGTCGCGAAGCTCGAGCGGCAGCTCAACCTCGTCTCCTACCTCCTCTCGGCGCGCGCCCCGGTCCCGTTCTCCGACATGCGGGCGCAGGTGGTCGGCTACGACGACGACGCCAGCCCGGACGCGATCGAGAAGCGCTTCGACCGCGACAAGGCCGACCTGCGGGCGATCGGCGTGGTGATCGAGTACAAGGCCGACGACCCGACGGGGCAGCAGGGGTACGTCATCGACAAGCAGGGGTACTTCCTGCCGGAGCTCTCGCTCGACCCCGAGGACGCGATGCTGGTCGCGGTGCTGCAGCGCGCGCTCGGCGTCGTGGACGACCCGCTGGGGCGCAACCTCAAGTCGGCGCTCGCGAAGCTGACGATCGACTCGCAGCTGCCCGAGCCGCTGCGGACGTCGGTCGCGGAGCAGCACCTGCTCGACCTCGGCCGCACGACGAAGGACGTTCAGCGGCAGCACCTCGGCGCCCTGTGCGAGGCCGTCGCGCACCGCAAGCGGGTCACGTTCCGCTACCGGGCCGTCAGCAGCGGGCAGAGCGAGAAGCGCACGGTGCGGCCCTACGGGCTCGGGCTCGCGGAGGGCAACTGGTACCTCGTCGGTCACGACGAGGACCGCGCCGCCGTGCGGAACTTCCGCCTCGACCGCATCGAGTCGAAGGTGACGCCGCTGACGCGCCGCGGGCCCGCGGAGTTCGAGGTGCCCGCCGACTTCGACCTGTCGGCGCACGTCGGCGTCGAGGAGTTCCAGATCGACGAGGGCGGGCCGCCGGTCGTGGTGACGCTCGAGACCGACGAGGTCGCGACGTGGCTGCTCGAACGGCGGCTGCGGGGCGCCGGGACGCTGACGCGGCGGCCCGACGGCACGGGCATCTACGAGGTCGAGGTGCGCAGCGAGGAGGGCCTCCTGCGGTGGATGGCCGAGTTCGGGGGCCGCGTGCGGATCGTGTCGCCGGCGCGGCTCGCCGAGGCGTACCACGATCGCCTCGACGCGGCGCGCCGCGTCTACGCCTGACCGTTCACGCGGCGCCGATCGCCGCGAGCGCCCGGCGCGCCGTCGCCTCGGCGGGTTCGTCGGGCGCGACGTCGAGCCAGGTCGCGGGCACCTGCTTCAGGAACGTCGCCTGGCGGCGCGAGTAGCGCCACGTCGCGCGGACGAGGCGCTCGCGGCACGCGGCTTCCGAGAGCTCGCCCCGCAGGTGGGCGGCGACGTCGGCGAGCCCGAGGGCCTGCGCGAGCTCCCGCGACGGGGGGCGCGGGCCCGCGAGGAGCGCGGCGACCTCCTCGCGCAGGCCCGCGCGGAACATCGCGTCGGTGCGGGCCTCGATGCGCCGGCGGAGGTCGTCGGGGTCGCGGCGGAGCCCCACGACGACGGCCGCGACGCGGTCGGGGCCCGTCCACTGGCCGCGGAGGTCGCTGGCCGGGCGGCCGGTGGCCGCGACGATCTCGAGGGCGCGGACGAGGCGGCGGACGTCGTTCCCGTGGAGGGCGGCGGCGCGGGCCGGGTCCACGGCGCGGAGCCGGGCGACGAGGGCGGCCGGGCCCTCCTTCGCCACGAGGGCCTCCAGCTCGGCGCGCAGCGCGTCGTCGCGGCCGGCGCGCGGGCCCATGCCCTTGAGGAACGACTGGAGGTACAGGACGGTGCCGCCCACGATCAGCGGCACGCGGCCCCGGGCGCGGATCTCCGCCACGCAGCGGTCGGCGTCGTCGAGGAAGCGGCCGGCGGAGTAGGTCTCCCACGGGTCGAGCACGTCCACGAGGTGGTGCGGGACGTCGGCCGGGGCGGCCGGCTTGGCCGTCAGGATCGAGACGCCGCGGTAGACGGTCATGGCGTCGCAGGCGACGACCTCGCCGCCGACGGCGCGCGCGAGCGCGATCGCGACGTCGCTCTTGCCGGACGCGGTGGCGCCGACGAGGCACGGGACGGGGCGCGGGGCGGGCGGCACGTCGGGATCGTACGGCCCGGCGGGCCGCGCCGCCCGGAAGCGGTGGGGACCCAAACGCGACCGGGCGAGGGCGCGCCGTGGTACGGTCGGCGCCGCCATGAGCGAGACGCGCGATCTCGGGGTCCCCGTCCTCGTCCTGTTGGCGGCGATCGCCGTGGCGGCGTGGTGCGCGTCCGCGGGCCAGGCGACGTTCGCGGTGGCGTCGGGCGCCCTGGGCCTGGTCGGCGCGGGCCTCGCGTTGAAGCTGACGCTCCGCAAGGCGCCGCTGCGCGCGACCGCGACCGCGGTGGGGTCGCTCCTGTTGCTGGCGGCGCTCTCGCCGGCGTTCGAGACGGCCCGCCTCTCGTGGATCCCGTGGTCGATGCTGGCCTTCGCGGCGTCGCTCGCGCGACCCACGTGGCCGCCGCGGGTGCGGGTGGCGCTGCTCGGCACGGCCGTGGCGCTGGTCGTGACGGCGCTGGTCGTGATCCTGCTGCGGCTGCCGAACGCGGGGCTCTGGGCCGCGTTCGCGGTCGCGGGTGCGTTCGCGTGCGCGCTCAACGTCGTCGTGTCGCGGCCGCGGCCCGTCGCGGCGACCGCCGTCGGGCCCGTGGTGGGGGTGTTCGGGGGCTCGTTCGACCCGTTCCACCTGGGCCACCGGGCGATCTGCGAGGCCGCGCTGGCCGTCGTGCAGCGGCTGCTCGTGGTCGTGTCGGCCCGCCCGCCGCACAAGCAGGGCGCGCGGGAGCTGAGCGCGTTCCACCACCGCGTCGCGATGACGCGGATCGGGATCGAGGGCCTGCCGCGCACCGAGGTGCTCGAGCTCGAGAACCGGCGCGAGGGGCCGTCCTACACGATCGACACGCTGGACGCGCTCGGGCGGCTGTTCCCGCCGGGGTCGCGGTTCCGGCTGGTGCTCGGGGCCGACTCGTTCCAGGACTTCCCGACGTGGAAGGACTGGGAGGGGATCCTCGAGAAGGCCGACCTGCTGGTGGTGGGGCGGCCGGGGCACGACCTCGAGCCGCCGCCCGAGTTCGAGGGCCGGAACGCCCCCGTCGAGCGCCTCGACGTGCCCCCGAACGAGGCGTCGAGCACCGCGGTGCGCGCCCGGGTGATCGCCGGGGAGCCCCCCGGTCCCATGGTCAGCGCCGCCGTCGCGGCCTACATCGGGGATCACGGCCTCTACAAGGACGGCACCGGGGGGGGCGAGGTCGAGTTGGCGGCGCCGAAGGCTCCGCCGGCGTGACCCTCGGGCCTTCGGCCGGTCGCCCGGGCCGAAATCCGGAAACGTTGCTTGACCTCCGGGGGGCCGGTCGGTACATCTTCTCGACTTCACCCGCCGGGCAGGCGGGAGATCGCGATCCAAGTCGGCGCCCGGAGGGGCGCCCCGTGAACGCCGGGAGGCACGGTTCCATGCTGAAGCGCGTTTTGACCCTCGTGGTGGCGGCGGGCTTGATCCTGACGGCGGGTTGCTCGTCGGGTGGCGGCCGCTGCAGCGGCGGCCTGTGCATGCCCGTGAAGCCGCACTGCGAGAAGCCCTGCTACTGCAAGAGCTTCCAGCGCTCGAGCCGGCAGATCATGGACGTCATCGACGTCCACCTGCTGAACTACGACCGTCACGATCCGTTCCGCTGCGATCCCTGCATCGGCGA
This sequence comes from Planctomycetia bacterium, assembly GCA_016795345.1. Taxonomy (GTDB): domain Bacteria; phylum Planctomycetota; class PLA2; order PLA2; family JAEUHO01; genus JAEUHO01. Next base: position 8,377 of record JAEUHO010000301.1, read on the forward strand.
CTAGTTCGGTCGGTGGGGGACGCACCGCGTGAGCCCTCGGGCGCGCGCGGGCCTCGCGGTCCCTCGCCCCGGATCGTTCGGACCGGGCTTTCGTGGTCCGTCCGGACCGGACAGGATCTTGATCTCAAGGCGGGCCGCGCCCTCGGCGCGGTCCGCCTTTTTTCGTGACGCGAGGCCCGGGCGCTGGCGATCGGCGGGAGCGACGGGCCGACGGCAGCCGCGAACGCGCCATTCGGTGTCCGGCACCGGATGGCGGGAATGGCCGGCAGACGCGCCAATCGGTGTCCGGCACCAGATGGCGGGTTCGCGGCAGACGCGCCATTCGGTGTCCGGCACCAGATGGCGTGTCCGGCACCGGATGGCGGCCTGGCACCCGGCGACGGACGGACGCGCCGCCCGTAGGCTGGCGGGACCCTGGTGGCGGAGTCCTCCGTGACGGTCCTCGGCGTCGTCTCGTACCTGAACGCGATTCCGCTCGTGGACGGCCTGCCGGGCGACGTGGAGCGGCGCGGGGCGGACCCGTCGGTGCTCGCGCGGTGGTTGCGCGAAGGGAGCGTGGACGCGGCGCTGCTGCCCGTCGCGGAGGCGCTGGCGGGCGGCGTGGGGCCGTTCCTCGGGGCGTACGGGATCGCGTGCGACGGGCCGGTGGAGAGCGTCCTGGCGTTCCTGCCGCGGCCGGTGCCGCCCGGGCCGTGGCCCGAGCGGGTCGTGCTCGACCCGGCGAGCCGGACCAGCGTCCGGTTGCTGCGGGTGCTCCTCGAGCGGCGGTTCGGGCAGCGGCCGCGCTACACGACGGCGGCGACGCCGGGTCCCGACCCGGCGGCGAACCCCGACGCGGCGACGCTGGTGATCGGCGACCGCGCCCTGATCCGGCGGAAGGCGTGGCGTGGCGCGGTCCTCGACCTCGGCGAGGCGTGGAAGGCGTGGACGGGGCTGCCGTTCGTGTTCGCGCGGTGGACGGCCCGCGCGGGGCTGCCGGCGGAGCGCTGCGAGGCGCTCGCGCGGATGCTCGACGGCGTGGCGGCCCGGGGGATGCTGCGTCTCGACGCGCTCGCGGAGACGTACGGCCCGTCGCACGGGTTGTCCGCCGCCGAGGCCCGTCGCTACCTCCGGGAGGCGATCCGGTTCCCGATCGGCCCGGCGGAGGACGCCGGGCTGGCCCGGTTCGCGGCGGAGCAGGCGCACCTGGGAGACCTCTGATGCTCGACCTCGCGTTCATCCGGGAGAACCCCGACCTCGTCCGCCGCGGCGCCCAGCGCAAGCGGATCGCCTTCGACGTCGACCGCGTGCTGGCGCTCGACGGGGAGCGGCGGCGCATCCTGCTGGCGCAGGAGAACGCGAAGGCGGAGCAGAACCGCCTCGGCAAGCAGGTCGCGACGCTCCAGGGCGACGCCAAGCAGGAGGCGCTCGCGCGCCTGAAGTCGCTGAAGGAGGAGGGCGCTGGCCACGAGGCCGCGCTCGCGCCGGTGATGCGCGAGCTCGACGCGTTGCTGCGACAGGCGCCCAACCCGCCGGCCGACTCGGTGCCGGAGGGGCTCACGGACGCCGACAACGTCGAGGTGCGGCGGCACGGGACCGCGCCGGCGTTTGCGTTCGCGCCGAAGGACCACGTCGACCTGATGACGGCGCGCGGCTGGCTCGACGTGGACCGCGCGGGGCGGCTGGGCGGCAGCCGGTCGTACATCCTGAAGGGCGACGCGGTGCTGCTCGAGCAGGCGATCCTGCGCATGGGGCTCGACCTGATCGCGTCGCGCGGCTTCACGCCGATGTCGGTGCCCGTGCTCGTGAAGGAGGCCGCGCTCGTCGGCACGGCGTACTTCCCGGGCGCCGAGGAGCAGACGTACAAGATCGAGAACCCGACGTTCGAGGACCAGGCCGCGTGGCTGGTCGGCACGAGCGAGGTCTCGGTGACGGCGTACCGCGCCGGCGAGATCCTCGACGCGGCCGAGCTGCCGCTGCGCTACGCGGGCATCTCGCCGTGTTTCCGCCGCGAGGCCGGCACCTACGGCAAGGACACGCGCGGCCTCTACCGCGTCCACCAGTTCAACAAGGTCGAGCAGGTGATCGTGGACGTGGCGGACCCCGAGCGGAGCCGCGCGCACCTCGAGGACATCGTCCGCAACGCGGAGGACGTGCTGAAGGCGCTCGAGCTGCCGTACCGCGTCGTGGCGGTCTGCACGGGCGACATGGGCCGCGGGCAGGTCTACAAGTACGACCTCGAGGCGTGGATGCCGAGCCGCAAGGGCTACGGCGAGACGCACTCGGCGAGCATGTTCCACGACTTCCAGGCGCGCCGGCTCGACCTCCGCTACCGCGACAAGGACGGCAAGGTCCGCGTCTGCCACACGCTGAACAACACCGTGGTGGCGACGCCGCGGGTGCTGATCGCGGTCCTCGAGAACCACCAGCAGGCCGACGGGTCGATCACGATCCCGAAGGCCCTGCGGCCCTACCTCGGCGGACGCGAGGCGTTCGCGCCGCCGAAGGCCTGACCCTCGCGGCCCGCGCGCGGGCCACCTTCCGCGCGCGGGCCGCTCATCGACGACCGGCGTCCATGGGCGGATCGACCCGGGGGAACGCGAGGCCCGGCGGCCGGCATCCGCCGCGCAACGACCGGCATCGATGGGCGGCCATCGATGGGCGGATGGAAAAGAAACGGGCCCCGCGGGGAGACCGCGGGGCCCGGAGCGAACGGGACGGTCGGGGCGGCGGGCTACTTCGAGCCCTCGCGCTCCGCCTCGGTCGGGTGGACGACGTCGTCCAGCGTGTTCGGCGTGCCGTCGGCGCCGACCGAGCGGACCTCGAAGGTCCCCTTGGCCGCGTCGAGCACCGTGAACGTGTACTCGCCGCCCCACGGGTCGCGGCGGATGCGGTCGAGCCACGGACGACCGGTGCCCGGGTCCGTCTCCTGGGTCAGCTGCTCGAGGCTGCCCGGCAGCTTGCCGTGGGCGGCGTGGAAGCCGCGCACCGCGTCCGCGAGGCTCTGGACCTGGAGGTCGGCGACGAGGGCGCGCGACTCCGCGGTCATCTCCGGCATGGTCGAGCCGATCTCGTGCGAGCCGCGGCCCGCCATTGCGACCCCGACGGCGCCCGCCGCGAGCGCGATCGGGAGCACGTAGCCGAGGGGGCTGTCGATCTGCGCGACGAACGCGTCGCCCTCGACGTGCGTGTGGGTGCCCATGCTGCGCAGGTACGGGCGCACCGCGCGGGTCGGGGGCAGCATCGACCAGTCCAGCCGGACCGGGGCCTGCAGCAGGTTCGGCTTGGCCGCCGTCTGGAGGAGCGGGACGGCGGTGTCGTAGAGGAGCGTGAGCAGCGCCTGGAGGTCGACGTAGCCGAGCGACGTGGCCTTCTCCGGCGCGCCGCGCAGGATCGACACCACGTCCTCCTGGTCGGCGAGGCCCTTGCCGCCTTGCTCGGTGCGGAGGATGAGCTCCTTCATCGCGTGCGGGACGAGGGTGATCACCCAGCGGCCGTCGAGGATCGCCCAGGTCGGCGTGAACGGGATCATGTCGCGGCGGCGGACGCCCGACACCTCGATCATGTAGAGCCGCTTGCCGTGCCACTCGACCATCCGCTGGCGGCCGTTGATCTTCTCGTCCTGGCCCACCGTCTGGAGGAGGCCGTCCACGGCCTTCTGCGCGGCCTTCTCGAAGGCCGCCGGGTCCTTCACGCCGAGCGACATCACGACCTCGGGGTAGAGGCCGCCCGTCTCCGGCATGCCGACGTAGTACGACAGGTCGTCGGACAACATCGGCAGCAGGTCCTTCTCGAGGTCCACGCCCGTCGCCGCCTTGGCGTCGGCGAGGGCCTTGTCGAGGTGCTGCGGGAGGTCGGCGTCGATCTCCCGGAGGATCGGGCGGATCGTCGGGAGCAGGCGCGACAGCGGGAACGACGTCTCGCCGAAGATGAACGCGGTGGACGGCGCCATCGCGAGGCCCTTGCGGTCGATCGGCTGCGCCTTGAGGAGCCCCATGATGCCGACGTCGCCCGTCGGGGCGTCGAGGACGATCGTCTCGCGGAACACGTCGCCGTGGAAGCCGAAGGCGTACGACAGGCCGCGCGTCGTGTCGAGGCCGAGGGCCTTCAGGACGCGGGGGGCCTCGGGGGGCATCCCGGGCAGGAACCGGTCGAGGAGCGCCGGGGCGTTGCCGAACACGAACATCGCCGTGCCGTCACCGGCCGCCTTGCGCGACGTCTGGAACGAGGCCACGGTCGCGAGCGAGCCGTCCACGGGGGCGCCCTTGCGCGCCACCACGTCGTCGACCCACGCGCGGTCCGTGGACATCAGCACCGAGCCGCCCAGCGTCGTGCCGACCATGTCCGGGCGCTCGGGGTCGCCGAGCGTCCACCACGTCTTCCCGTCCTTCTCCTCGATCTTGAGCGGCATGTCGTCCTGCCGCTCCTTCATCCGCTCGAGGAAGGTCACGAAGTCGGAAAGGCGCGTGCCGAAGTCGAGGCCCGCGGCCAGCACGGGCATCCGTCGGCCCTCGGGCATCGCGACCAGCGCGACCGCCGCCTGGCCGGACAGGCCCTGCATCTGCTTGAAGACCTCGCGCACCTCGGGCGGGACCGGCGACTCGTCGCGGCCGTCGCCGCCCTCGAGCATCTTGTTCAGGTCCTCCTCGAGGGGCGCCATGAACGCCCGCATGTCGGGGTCGGCGAACAGCTTGGCGAGCGCGGTCTGCTTCCAGCGCGAGCCCCACGCGCCGATGTCCTCCATCGACGCGAAGGCGAGGGTGCGTCCGGGGACCACCGACTCGAGACGCAGGGTGGCGGCGTCGTCCGCGGCGCGTGCCGTCGGGACGACCGCCGGCACGCCGAGGGCCACCAGGCCCAGGGCGACGAGCGAGGGGATGAGCGAGCGGCCGGTACGCGCCATGAATCCTCCGTTCCGGGGAGACCGACCCCGGGCGCAACACGCTATCCGACGACGCAGGGAGGTCGCCGGTTCCCCCGGAGAGCCCCGGTCCCCCGGTCGGCGCCGGGTGGCGGGGCGAAGGACCGGGGGCGAGTCCCTCCCGGGCCCGTACCGCCGCCGACGCTCCGCGTTTCGCTCCGCCGTGACCGACGCGGCACGAACCGCCGATCCGCGGTACGCGAGGCCCGCCTACCGCCGCCCTGCGACCACCCGGTCCGGACGACCCAGCGCCGATGGCCCGGTTCCGATCCGCCGGCCGGCAGACGCGCCAGTTGGTGTCCGGCACCGGATGGCGGGAATGACCGGCAGACGCGCCAGTTGGTGTCCGGCACCCGATGGCGGGAACGGCCGACAGACGCGCCAGTTGTTGTCCGGCGCCGGATGGCGGGACTGGCCGACAGACGCGCCAATCGGTGTCCGGCACCGGATGGCGGGAATGACCGCGGTTCCGATCCGCCGGCCGGCAGACGCGCCAGTTGGTGTCCGGCACCGGATGGCGGGAATGGCCGGGGGGCC
>JAEUHO010000601.1 GCA_016795345.1 Planctomycetia bacterium
CGCGTGGGACGACCTCCGCATCGACGCCACGATCGTCACGGGCGCCCCGGTCGAGGCGACGTTGCGCACGCTCCGACGGGTGCTCGTCGCCCTCGCCGCGTACCGCGCGACGCACGGTCGGCTGCCCGCCACGCTCGACGCGCTCGTCCCCGCGCACCTCCCCGCGTCGCCACGGTGCGCGCTGACGGGAGCGCCGCTCCATTACGACGCGGCGACCGGCCGCGCCTGGTCGGTCGGTGCGGACGGCGACGACGACCGCGGCGCGTCGGTCCCGATCGCGCACGGCTGGCCGGACCTCGACGGCGACGGCGACCTCTTGGTGACGGTCCCCCCACCGCCGCGCTGACGGGCGGACGCCGGTTCAGCGCATCCCCGCGCGCACCTCGACGAGCGCCTGGTCCACCTCGTCCACGCGGAACAGGCCACGGCGCGGGAACTCGAGGTCCAGGATCACGAAGATCGACCCGCACAACATCAGCGCGAAGCCGACCGCGTGGAACCACGGCTGCACCTTCGCCTTGGCCATGCCGTCGCCGACGAACACCGCGCACAGCAGCGCCGACAACACGAGCATGACGAAGATCACCGTCGGCGGGTGCATCCACCGCGCGATCCCGACGCGCGTCGTCGCGAGGTCGAACGCGTCGTTGAGCGCCGGCAGGACCAGCGTCGCCGTGGAAGGCGGCGTCCCGGTCTGCGTCGCGGCGACGGCGCCGGCCCAGATCTTCGCCGCGATCGCGCCGCTCTCGTCGACGGCGGCCTCGGCGGCCTCGCCGTCGTCGGCCGACCGGTGCACCGACAGGCGCGCGTCGACGTACCGCGCCATCAGCCCGCGGAGCTCGGGCTGGGCCGCGGCCGGCAGGAGGTCGAGCCGCTGGTACGCGGTGCCGAGCGCGTTCGCCTCGTCCATCACGAGCTGCTTCCGCGCGTCGAACCGCGCCGCGGCCCCCGAGAACGTGAACGCCAGCAGCAGCCCCATGAACGCGAAGACCGCGCCCTCGATGGCCCCGACGCCGTCCCGCCCGCCGTCCGGGTCCCGCGCGAAGCGCCGCGCGCCGAGTCGCCGCCCCCACGCGAAGCAGCCGAGCATCCCCGCGAACAGGAGCGGCGTGAGCCACGGGGCGAGCGACGCGAGCATGGACGGACCTCCCGACGACCCCGAGCAGCCTATGCGCGGCGCCCCTCCGACGCACGCGGCCGGCGACCGAGTTCGCCGCGGGGGCCGCCCGCCCCGCACCGCCCGGCGACGATCGGTGGCATGATCCCGGGCGCGATCCGCCTCCCCGGGACGCGAGGCCCGGCCGCCCGCAGGAGCCCCCGATGACCGCCCCCGCCGTCGAGGTCCGTCCCGTGGACCTCACCGTCGACCCGCCCCCGGACGTGCTGCGGGTCCTCCGCGAGCTGCGCACGCAGCGGACGGAGGCCGAGCTCGCGTCCGACGTCCGCGCGCAGGCCATGACGGTGGGCTACCGCCTGTTCGGGGCGTGGCTCGACGGCGTGCTCCTCGGCGTGCTCGGCTGCCGTCGCGTCCGCACGATCGCGCGGGGCGAGCACCTCCACGTGGACGACCTCGTCGTCACCGCGTCCGCGCGCGGCCGCGGCATCGGCGCGGCCCTCCTCTCGACGATCGAGGCCGCGGCCCGCGCCGACGGCTGCCGCTCCGTCTTCCTCGACAGCCGCCCCGAGGTGCTCGGCTTCTACGCCGGCTCCGGCTATACGCCCCACACCGCCGTCCTGGTCCGCAAGGCCCTCTGACAGGGCCCGCGGGGCGTGCCGCCGATGCGTCGGGATTCGCGTAGACTCGGGCCCAGAAACCCCGGGCCGGTCGAGCGACCAGGGCACGCACCCAAAGCTCCTCGACGAGCGTCCAGGTCCTGTCGTCGGAGCGGGTCTGAATCGTGGACTGCGAAGCCGCCATCACCCGTTGGCTGTCGGACGCGGCGTGCGGCCCGTTGGGCCTCGACGCGACCGCCGTGCTCCGGGGGTTGCTCGCGGACGCGGCGATCGCCTACGTAACCGAGCTCTTCGAGCGCTCCGAGACATGGTTCCGCGGCGTGCCCGATGAGGACGTGGCGTCGGTGCTTCGGTTCTTCGTCGATGGGAACGAGTCGAACTACGGCCCACGATGCGTGGCCCCGCAGTTGCCGCTCGCGCGCCGCGAACGGTACCTCCTCGCCGTCCGCGAGCTCTTCGCATCCACGATCTTGCCCCGGCTCGCACGCACGACGTCGAGGGGCGACGCGGGACCGCCGTCGCCGCTCCGGAAGCTGTGCCTCGGATGGTGGGCGACATGCCCGATGGTCACCCGCACCGGGCCGACGGCCGCCGAAGTCGACGCACGGTTGGCGCCCGCGTTGTGGGACGTCCTTCACGACATCGTGTTGCGTCCGGGCGACGACGCGGCCCGCAGCGCCGCGGCGGGTCTCCTCGAGCACGTCTCCGTCCCGGGCTCGGCCTCCGCGCTCCAGCGCGTCCTGCGCGACCTCCCGCGTCGCGGCGGCGAGCTTCCGGACGCCGCCGCGCGCGACCTGTTCGCCGCCATCGCGCTCGCGGGCGCGGCCTGGCCGGCCGACGTCTGACGTGCCTCCGCCGGCCCCCGTCGGCCGCGCGTCGCGATGTAACGTGGGGTGCCCGCGCCGCGAGCCCTAGGTCGGCGCGGCGAAGGACGCGTTTGCGCGCGCGAGGTCGGCGGGACGGCCCACGTCGATCCAGCGGCAGCCGTCGGCGGAGAAGGGACGCAGGATCGCGCCCTCGCCCGCGAGGCGGAGATAGGGATCGAGGATCGAGAAGACGCCGGACTCGGTGAGGCGGTCGAGGAGCGTGGGGTCGATCACGTGGACGCCACAGAAGGCGCGCTCGACTACGGCCCCCGCCGGCGGCCGGGCCTCGCGTCGGACGCCCTTGACGTCGTCCACGCGGCCCAGGAGCCCGCGGTCGTCGAAGAGGAGGCGCCGCGACGACGGCCGGTCCATCACCGCGAGCGTCGCCAGCGCCCCCGACCGCGCGTGCGCGTCGAGGAGCGACGCGAGCGGGAGGTCGGTCAGCACGTCCACGTTGTGGAGCAGGATCGGGCCGTCGCGGCGGAGCAGCGGCGCGGCCTGGCGCAGCCCGCCGCCGGTCTCGAGCGGCGCGGGCGCCTCGCGCGAGACCCGCACCTCGACGCCGAAGCCCTGGCGCGCGCGGAGGAACGCCTCGATGCGGTCCGCGAACGGGCAGACGTTGACGACCAGCCGCGTCGCGCCCGCCGCGACGAGCCGTCGCGCGACGTGCTCGAGGAGCGGCACGCCGCCGACCTCGACGAGCGCCTTCGGACGGTCGTCCGTGAGCGGCGCCAGCCGCGTGCCGAGCCCCGCCGCGAAGATCAGTGCGTCCACGGCGGGCCGGGCCTCACGTCCCGGAGGACGGATGGGCGCCGGAGGTCGTGGTTGCCGACGCGCCCGACGACGGGAGCGCGGGCGAACGCGTCTGCTCGCGGTGCCGGACCACCACCTTCACCGCGGGGAACTTCGCGCGGAGCCCGGCGGCGAGGCGCTCGGCGCAGTAGACCGACCGGTGCCGGCCGCCCGTGCAGCCGAAGTGCACGTCGAGGTCGGTGTAGCCCTTCGCGAGGTAGGCCGCGACCTGCGCGTCGACGAGGCCCGTCGCCGAGGCCACGAACCCCGCGACGAGCGGGTCGCTCTCGAGCCGGCGGATCACCGCGGGGTGGCGGCCGTCGAGCGGGGCGAGCGTCGGGTCGAGGCCCGGGTTGTCGAGCGCGCGGCAGTCGAAGACGAACCCGCCGCCGTGGACGGGGTCGCCGTCGGGGTACCCGAACCGGTAGCTGAACGAGCCCACGCGTACGGTGAGCCCCGACGCCGTCGCGTCGGGCACGCGCCGCAGGTCGTCGCGCGCGCAGACGCGCTCGAGGACAGCGCGCAGCTCGGGCACGTCCACGTCGACGAGCCCGCCCGCCAGCAGGGCCTCGAGGTTGCGCACGGCGTGCGGGACGCTCTGGAGGAAGTGCGTCTTGCGCTCGTAGAAGCCGCGGTAGCCGTACGCCCCCATCGCCTGCAGGATGCGGACGAGGACGTAACCGCGGAAGTCGGCGCGGAACGCGGCGCGGTCGACGGGCAGGCGCGCGGCGAGCGCGTCGAGGTAGTGCTCGAGGAGCTCCTCGCGGAGCGCGGGCGGGATCGCGGCCTTCGCGTCGTAGAGGAGCGACGCGGGGTCGTAGGCGAGCGCGCCGCGGCGGCCGCCCTGGTAGTCGATGAACCACGGCTCGGGCGCGCCGTCGGCGCCGGGCCGCAGCATCACGTTGCGCGACTGGCAGTCGCGGTAGAGGAAGTGCGAGGTGTCGGTCGCGAGGAGGCGCGCGATGAGGCGGTCGAAGTCGCGCTGCAGCCGGTCCTCGTTGAACGGGACGTGGGCCAGCTTCAGGAAGTGGTACTTGAAGTAGTCGAGGTCCCACTGCATCGACTGGCGGTCGAACGCGGCGCGCGGGTACGCGACGCGGTAGTCGACCACGCGGCCGCCGTCGACCTGGAACCGCGGCAGCACCTCGAGCACGCGCCGGTAGACGGGCACGAGGTCGGGCGGGAACGTGCCGCCGCCGGCCTCGCGCGCGGCGGAGAGCGCGCGGAAGAGCGTCGTGTCGCCGAGGTCCTCCTCGAGGTAGTGGCCGGTCGCGTCGTCCACGCCATAGATCTCGGGCACCGGCAGGCCGATGGAGCGGAACGACGCGGTGAACGAGAGGAACGCGCGGTTCTCGTCGGCGTCGGGGCCGACCACGCCGACCGCCGTCTCGCCGCCGGGACCGATCACCCGGACCATCCGGCGCTGGCTCCCGTCGGCGGCCAGCGGGGCCGTCGAGACGGGGGCGACGCCGAAGTGCCGTTCGAACAACCGGGAGAAGACGTCGTGCATGGGACGCGAGGGGGCTCCGGGGGACGGCCGCTGAACGCGCGACACGCCCCTGTGGTGGATCGGTTGCGGGACGATCCTCCTTCGCCGGGGTGACGGCCACCGGGCCTCGCGGTCCCGGGAGGTCGACCGCCCCCGGGGTCGGGCGCGGCGGGGCGCAGGACGCGGGTGCGCCGGAGGGCGCGGGGACGGACGAGGTTCGGGGCCCGGGTCGTGGTGTCCTAGAGGGGAGGCCGGTCCCTGGAGGTGCGATGCGCCGTTCCCGACTCGCGTGGTGGCTGCTGTCGTCGATGGTGGTCGTGGGCGCGGCGCCCGTCGCGCGCGCGGAGGAGGCGCTGCCGGCGTCGGTGGCGGAGGTGCTGCGGAGCGCGGACGCGTTCGCGGTCGTGTCGATCGACCCGAAGGTGCATCGGCCGTGGGGGTACGGGAAGGAGGCGGAGGGCGGGCGGCCGCTCGAGCGGTGGCTGGAGGCGGTGGCGGGGGCGGAGGGCGTGTACGGGCGGGTGGAGGTGGCGGCGGCCGAGCGGGCGGAGATCGTGAAGGCGTTGGAGGCGGGGCGGGCGGCCGAGGGGCCGGTGGCGGGGTGTTACGACCCGCGGCACGCGATCGTGGCGCGGAAGGGCGACGTGACGGTGGCGATCCACCTGTGCTTTGCGTGCCACTACGCGGTGATCCTCGAGGCGGGCACGGCGAAGGGGAGCCTGGAGGCGTTCCAGGACGTCGGGGGGTTGAAGGCGCGGCTCGACGGGCTGCTGCGGGCGGGGAAGGTGGCGCTGGCGGAGGACGTGGAGAAGGAGGAGCGGGCGGCGGCGGAGCGCGGGAAGGGCCCGCAGCTGTCGGCGCCGATGGAGCTGTTCGGGTTGTCGGAGCCGGACACGATGGAGGTCTATGCGCTCGATCCGGCGGAGTACGACGACTTCGGCTACGGCGGACCGAAGGTCGAGGGCACGCCGTACGCGGCGGCGATGGAGCGGCTCGCGTCGGGTCGGGGGGTGAAGGCGAAGGCGACGGTCACCCGGGCGTCGGCACGCAAGGCCCTGAGCGACCAGCTCTACCGCGGCTACGCGAGGGGCGGGGACCCGGCGAAGTGCTTCAACCCGCGGCATGCGCTGGTGCTGAAGACGGCGGCGAAGCAGGCGGTGTTCTTCCTGTGCTTCGAGTGCTCCTACGCGACGGCGATCGGGCCGAAGACGGAGGGCGGTCGGAACCTGGTGACCTTCTCCGACCCGGGGCACCTCCAGGCGAAGCTCGACCTGATCCTTTCGGCGGCGACGACGGCGACGAAGTAGCCGTCCAGCGCAGGTACCGCCGAACACCGAGACCACGGGGTCGTAGCCCTTCGTTCCGCTGTTGGAACAACGGGGTCGTACCCCTTGTTCCAACTCGGGCCCGCGGGACCGCGAGGCCCGCTGCGAAACACGCGCGGCGAGCCGCCGCTTTCCAGGGTGGACGTCCGCGATGGACGTTCGGGATGTGCGGAGGGGGCCCGCCCCAGACGGGCCCCGCTTCCGCCTCCGTGTGCGGGGGGCCGGGGGTCGGCCGTTCGGCCGGCCCCCGCGTCATTTCGGCCCCCACCCTCGGCCCGCCGCCCCGGCGTACGATGCGCGCGGAGGGCATGGCCTTGCGACACCGCGTGGTCTTGGGGGTGGGCACCGCGATCGCGCTCGCGGTCGGCGTCGGCACGTGGATCGCGACCCGGCCAGCCGCCGCGCCGGCGCCCGCGGCCACGGCCGAGAGCCCGGACGCGGGCGGCGCATCGTTCGGGTCGGCGGCCGCCCCACCCCCGCCGCTCGTGGGTTCGGCGCGAGCGGCCGACGTCCCGACGGGCCGCGGCGTCGTGGTCGCGACGGTCCGCGGCGCCGACGGGCCCCTCGAGGCGACGGTCACGCTGACGTGGCGGGGCCCCGAACCGCTGGGCCAGGTGCTCGCGACGGCGACGCTGATCCGCGAGTTGTCGCGGCCGGCGGAGCCGCCGCGCCCGACGCGGGTCGCAACCACCGCCGCCGACGGGCGCGCCACGTTCGCCGGCCTCGCCGTCGGACGGTACGACCTCCGCGCGACCACGGCCGACGGCCGATCGGCCGCCGCCGAGGCCGTGCTGGCCGCGGACGGCGCGCGCGCCACCGTCGACCTGCGTCCGACGCGCGGGGACGCGGTCCTCGTCGGCCGGGTGCTCGACGCGGCGGGGCGCCCGTTCCGCGGCACCGTCACGGTGGCCCCGTTCGACGGCGTCCTGCGCCTCTGGGACGGCCCGCCCGAGACGCCCGTGACCCTCGACGGCGAGGGCGCGTTCCGGGCCGCGGGGCTGGTCGCGGGCAACGTCGTCCTGATCGCGCGCGACGGAGGCGCCCGCCGGGCCACCAGCGAGGCGATCGCGGTCCCGCGGGCCGAGCCGTTCGACTTCCGCGTCGGCGCCGGGTCGACGTCGCGGGACGTGCGGGTCATCGCGGACGCCGACGAGCGCCCCGTGGAGGGTGCGGTGGTGCTGACCGTGGGCGCGTCGGAGCACGGTGCGTCCGTCGCGGCGCGCACCACGACGGACCGCGCGGGCCTGTGCCGCGTCGAGGTCCCGAGCTTCCAGGGGAGCCTCCGCGTGGTCGCGCCGGGGTTCGTGCCGCGTCGGGTCGTGACCACGGGGGCCCCCACGAACGGCACCGCGTGGACGATCCGACTGTCGCGGGGCGCGAGCCTCGTGGGCCGGGTCACCACGGCCGCCGACGCAAGGCCCGTTGCGGGCCTCGCGGTCCGGGTGATCCGGGAGACGGGCGGCTCCGACTTCTTCCCGCGCCCGGCCGTGGCGACCGACGTGGACGGCCGGTACGCCCTCGAGGAACTCGAGCCCGGCCCGGCCACCGTGTTCGTCGAAGGCGACGGGTGGAGCACGTCCGGGATCGTCGAGCGCAGCCTCCTGGAGAGTCTCCAATGGCGCCCGACGCTGCGGGCCGGAGAGACGACGACCTTGGACCTAAGGGTCGTCCCGACGACGACCGCGCAGGGGGTCGTTCGCGATGCGGCCGACCGGCCCGTCGCATTCGCGACCGTCCGCGCCGTCGGACGACAGGGCCCGAGAAACTACGTCTCCTGGGGCGCGATCGAGAACTCGACCGTGGCCCCGGTCGTGACGGCTCAGGACGGCACGTTCACGCTGACGAATCTCGCCGTCGGCGCACAGTACGTCTGCACGGCGACGGCCGAGGACGGGAGCACGGGTCGGTCCGGATTCGTCCCCGCGCTCGCCGACGGCACGACGAGGATCGAGATCCGGGTGACGCCGGTGCGCCGGCTCGCGCTGAGGATCGTGGACGCGGACGACGGCACGCCGATCCCCAAGGCGACGGTTCACGTCGCGATGAAGAGGTGGGTCATCGACGACGACCCGATCAACGGGACCGCTGGGCCCGACGGCATCGCGGTCCTCGAGCTCCGGGTCGAAGGCGACGCGACGGTCATCGCGAGGGCGCCTGGGTACCTGGCGTCGGAGGGGCAGCCCGTCGAGGCGCTCGCGACGGAGGCCACGATCCCGTTGCGCCGCGGATACGTGATCACCGGTCGGGTCGTCGGGGCGGACGGGGCCCCGGTCAATGGCGCGGAGGTCGAAGCCCGGGACCCGCACGCTCCGCTGACCGATCCGGTCCAGGTGGCGTGGGCGAACGCGGAAGGGCGATTCGAATTCGCCGTCGCGACCCCGGGGCCTCGAGAGCTTTCCGTCGAGGCGACGGTCGGCGACGTCCGCCTCGAGGCCGTCGCGACCGCCGAAACGGGAGGTCCTCCGGCCACGCTGACGCTGGCGCCGGCCATGTCGGGGACGCGCCGCGAGGGCGTGATCGTGCTCCACGTCGTCGGGCCGGACGGACGCGACATCCCGTCGGCGCGGGTGGAGTACCACGCCGAGCCCTCGGCTCCCACCGGTGTCGCATCGAGAGGACCGGTGACCGGCGAGTGGGTGGTCGACGGGCGCGCGACGTTGCGCGTCGGAACCCGCAAGGTGCGTGTGCTCGTCCACTCCCCCGCTGGGAGGGACCAGGCCCCCCTGCCGTTCGCCGCGGTCACGCTCGCCGGCCTCGCCGCGCGGAAGGACGTGGTCGAGGTCAGGATGCCGATGGGGAAGTCGATCGACGGCATCGTGCGCGGGCCCGACGGGACGCCGATGGCCCAGCTGGCGATCTTCGCGCGGCGCCTTGCGTCGACTCCGGGCGTCCTGGGGACCCCGTCGGCCCAGACCGCCACCGGCTCCGACGGGAGGTTCCGCATCGTGGGGCTCGAGGACGGCGCCTATGGGATCGATCTGTTCCCACCTCGCGGGCTGCGTTGGTCGCGCTCGATCCAGGCACCGGCCGGCGCGACCGGCCTCGAACTGCGACTCGAGGCGGGGGTCGCCGCCCTCTTCACGGTGCTCGACCCCGTGGGCCGGCCGGTCGTCGGCGCGAGCGTCGAGGCCGAGACGGTGGCGTCCCTGGAGACCGGGGCCGGGTACGACCGCGCGCAAACGGACCCAAACGGACACGCTCGGCTGGAGCGACTCGCGCCCGCGCAGCGCTACGAGGTGACGGTCACGCCGACGCCCGGATCCGGTTTCGCGCGCGCGAGCCTCGGCAACTGGACCCCGCAGGACACGACGGTCCGCCTCGGGACCGCGCGGACGGTCCGCGGTCGCGTGCGCGACGCGACGGGGCGGCCGATCTCGGAGGTCGGGATCGAGTACGCCGACGAGGAGGAGTGGGACGGGTACGTCGTGTCCGAGAACGACGGGACGTTCACGCTCGAGGACGTCGGCGGCGGCGACGTGCGGCTGGTGGCCCGGATCGAAGGCCTCGGGTTCGACCGCGGCGCGGAGACCGTCGTGAAGGCCGGGGAGACCAGCGTCGATGTGGTCCTCGACCCAGGCCATCTCCTGCGCGTGTCCCTCGGGACCGCGTGGGCCGACCGCCGCGTCGTCTGGTTCGACCCGTCCACGTCCGGCCCGCAGCGTGTCGCGACCGAGGTGGACGAATCCGGCATCGCCACGGTGCGCGTTCGCGACCCCGACCGCGCGTACGGGATCTGGGTTCCGCCGGATGACGACGGGCAGTCCCTGCTCCGGACCGACGTCCGTCGAGGGGATCCGCCCCCGCGCCTCACGCTCGCGCGCGGCCACGCGATCCGGGTCAAGGTCACGGCGCCACCCGGCGCCGAACGCGTCGTCGTGCGGGCCTTCCGATTCGGTGGTCGCGTCGTGGCCCGTGGCGCGCTCGCAGCCGACGGCACGTACGAGATCCTCGGGCTCCCCGCGGGCGAGTGGACGGTCGAGGCCGAAGCCACGATCGGCGGTCGCGAGTCGAAGGTGACGGCGACCGCGCCCACCGGCGGCACCGCGGACCTCACGCTCGACTGACGCGGGCCGGGCCTCGGGGCCACCGCCGGCTCCGACCGCGAGACAACGGGGTCGTAGCCCTCTGTTCCAAGTTGCCGGGCGAGGTCAGGCGGACGGAGCGCGGCGCAGGAGGCGCTTCGCGAGGGTGATGACGACGACGAGGACGGCGCCCGCGACGAGGCCGATCAGACCGGGAAGGAAGATCGCGAGCGCCTGGCCCACCCAACCCCCGGCGCCGGCCACCCACCCCTCGACCGCGTGGTGCAGCCACGGGAAGCCGTGCACGAGGATCCCGCCGCCCACCAGGAACATCGCCGCCGTCCCGACGACCGCGAGGCCCTTCATCAGCCACGGCGCCGCGATCAGCAGCCCGCGCCCGAGCCGGCGACGCGACGCCGCGGAGCGCGACGGGCCTTGCGTCCCCGCGAGGTGGGCCCCGACATCGTCGAGCTTCACGATCGCGGCGACCAGGCCGTACACCCCCACCGTCATCACCAGCGCGATCGCCGCCATCACCGCGACCCGGACCGCGAACGTGGCATGGGCGACCGCCGCCAGCGTGATCGCGGCGATCTCCGCCGACAGGATGAAGTCCGTCCGGATCGCGCCGCGGATCTTCTCGCGCTCGTGCGCCACGACGTCGACCGCCGGGTCGGCGATCGCCCGCATCAGGGCCGCGTGCTCCGCGTCGTCCGCCTCGCGGCCGTGGAGCATCCGGTGCAGCAGCTTCTCGCACCCCTCGTAGCAGAGGAACGCGCCGCCGAGCATCAGCAGCGGCATCACCGCCCACGGCGCCAGGGCGCCCAACGCCAGCGCCACCGGGACGATGATCGCCTTGTTGACCAGCGACCCCTTCGCCACGGCCCACACGACCGGCAGCTCGCGGTCCGCCGCGACCCCCGCGACCTGCTGCGCGTTGAGCGCGAGGTCGTCGCCGAGGATCCCCGCCGTCTTCTTCGCGGCGACCTTGGTCATCACCGCGACGTCGTCGAGGAGCGTCGCGATGTCGTCGAGAAGCGTGAGCAGGCTGCCGGCGGCCAACGTCCGTCCCTCCCGGGTCAGGAGGGCCGGATCCTAGCCTGGGACCGGCGACCCACCCCCCGGGACCGCGAGGCCCGGTGGCCGCCGCGGCCGCGTCAGGCGTGCGGGACGGACGCGCCCTGGCGGGCCCACTCGCGCAGGAACACCGTCGTGAAGACGGCCCGGATGCGCTCGCGGTCCTCGCGGACGATCGTGTACGGCCCGATGACGCCGATCGTGACGACGATGTTCTCGGCCGGGACGATCCGCATGGCGGTCAGCCAGCGTCCCTCCGTGAACATGACGCACACGGACTCGACCGCGCTGCCGATCTCGGTGAGCGGGTCGAGGAAGTCGAACGACCGCGACAGGTGCGCCGCGACCCGGTCGACCTCGGCCCGGCCGTAGGTGCCGGTGCGCGCGACGACGAGCCCCGCGGCCTCGACCGCGAACACGCAGTCGGCCTTCGTGGCGTCGCGGACCTTCGTCATCATGCGGGCCCACGCGGACTCGCTGACGCCCAAGGCCTCCTGCGCCACCGACTCCTCGACCGCGTGCATCGCGCTCGCGGGCACCGGGGGCGGGAGGGGCGCTTCACGGACCGGGGTCACGGCGCCGTTGCGGGCGCCCGGGCGGCGCAACCATCGCGCCAGCCACCCCGGCCAGGCGGGGGGTTCCATCGCGGAGACGGACCGAACGTCGGCCACGGCAATTCCTCCGGGAAACTGACGAGCCGATGTGAACGGCACGCCCCCCGGGCCCTATCGGCCGCTCGCGACCGCGCGCTTGAGCGGATTCACCCCCCCCCGACGCGGCCGCGTGGAGCCCCCCGCCCGGCGTCAGTCCGCGGCCGGCGCCGGGGGAGGTCCCGCGATCGAGCAGACGAGGTCCTGGATGGACCGGTCGTTCACGACCAGGCGGAACAGGTACGCCCCGGGCTTCGCGAGGGGGAGGCCCCCCGGCAGGTTCAGCGCCATCTCGACGCGCGCGAGCGGGTCGCGCACCACGATCGATTGCGCCGCGCGCGTCTCCCCCACCGACGACTCGTCGTCGGCGCGGAGCACCTGGATCGACAGGTTGTACGAGCCGTTCAGGTTCGTGAGGTTCAGGTAGATCGCGAACGGCCCGTGCGCGGCGGGGAACTGCTTGGCGTGGATGCGGTCGAACACGCCGAGGAGCGAGAACTTGCCCGTCGCGGGGTCCCGGTGCGCGTAGTCGCACAGGAGCATCGCGCAGACCTTCGGGTCCTCGGGCCAGGCACGTCGCGCGTCGGGTTCCATCCCGCAAGCGTACCCCCGCGGGCCGGGCCTCGCGTACCCCGCGCGCGAGTCGTCCCCCGCGGACCGGCCGATCCCGTCGCCCGACCCCGCCGCCGCGGCACGGCGCCGGCGCGACGAAAACGAAACAGGACGCTGCGAACGGGTCGCAGCGTCCTGTCGATGGGGTCCTCTCGCGAGGCCGATCGTTCCGATCGCGCCGCGCGGACGGCTACTTGGTCTTCTTCTTCGCCGCGCGCTTGGCCGCCGCCGCCGTCTCCGGCTTGCTCTTCTTGCGCAGGTCGGCGCCGTGGGCGCGCTTGTAGGTCTGGATGTCCTTGAACTTCCCTTCCTTCGAGCGCACCGCGTAGAGCTTCTTGCCGGTCTTGCTGCGATGCGTCGTACGACGAGCCTTGGCCATGATGCCTCCAGAGGACCACGGCGGAACGCCGCGGCATGGACGATCTTCATAGCACATTCGACCCGAGGATCCGAGGGTCCCGTGTCGAAGGTGGCCGACCGCGTGTCAGACGACCAGCTGAAGGTCGACGCGGAAACACGCCCCGCGCGCCTGCGGCTCGACGCGGGCGCGGCCGCCCGCGGCCTCCGCGACCCGCCGCACGTGCGCGAGCCCGAGCCCCGTCCCGGCGGACTTCGTCGTCCAGAACGGCTCGAAGACGCGCTCGAGGTGCTCCCTCGCGATGCCGGGCCCCTCGTCGACGACGCGGACGACGGCCCAGGCGCCTTCGACGTCCACGCGCGTGAGCACGCGCCCCACGCCGTTCATCGCCTCGCCCGCGTTCATGAGAAGGTTCACGAGCGCCTGCCGCAGCGGCTCCTCGTGGGCGCGGGCGTTCACGACGTCGGCGCCGATCCGGTGCTCAAAGACGCAGCGCGCGAGCCGCGCGTCCGCGCGGACGGCCGCCTCGGCCGACTCCACGACGGCGGCGACGTCCACGATGGTCGGCTCCCCGCGGAAGGGCCGCGCGTAGCGCAGCACGTCGTCGAGGAGGGCCCGCATGCCGACGAGGCGGCCGCGCGCGAGCTCGATCACCTCCGCCTGGTCCTCGGGGGTCCCGCTCCCGAGCATGTCGAGCGCGCCGGCGAGCGACGCGATCGGGTTCCGCAGCTCGTGCGCGAGCACCGACAGCGTCCGGCCGAGCTCGGCGAGCGTCCGCAGGTTGCCCGCCGCGAGGTCGGCTTCCTCCCCGGGGCCGGCCAGGAGGCCGACGACCCGCTGCCCGGAGGGTTCGGTCCACCACACGGCGTTGCGCGGGCCGGCGAGCCCGTCCACCCGGCGACGGCCGGCGGCCCGGTCCGCGAGCGCGCGCCGCAGGTCCGGCGCGCGGTCGCCGACCCACGCCTCGAGGTCGGTCGCCGGCGTCCCGACGCGGGCGGCGGCGTTCGCCCACCGGACGGCCCCCGACGTCGGGTCCACCAGCAGCCACGCGTCCGGCGCGAGGTCGAGGCCCGCCTCCGAGGGCACCCGCGCGTCGCGCGCGCGACCCTCGCCGGCGCCGAGCGCGGCCACGAGGTCCGCGGGGGAGAGGGGCGGCGCCCACGCCACGACGCCGCCCACGGCGAGCGCGTGGCGCAGCGCGGCGACGGGGTCCGGGGCCACGACCGTGCCCGGGGCGGGCCGCAGCACAAGGGTCGGCGCCACTTGCGGCGCGCGCAGCAACGCCGGCTCGGACACGATGAACAGGTCCGCGCGGGTCGTCGGGGTCGCGTTGCGCTCGACCTCGTGACCGGCGGCGGCGAGCAGGTCCGCGAGCGCGCGCCGCAGCAGGTCGTTGCCGACGCGGAGCGCGATCCTCACGACGACGCCTCCCGCGCAGGCGGGAACCGCAGCCGGACGCCGGCGCCCCCGCCCTGCGCCTGGAAGAGCTCGACCGCGCCCCCGTGCCCCTCGACGACGTCCTCGACCACCGAGAGCCCCATGCCGCTGCGCCCCGCGACGACGTCGGCGACGCTGCGCACGTGCGGCGGCCAGCCCGGCCCGCCGTCCGTCACCTCGAGCAGGCCGCCGCCGCCGTCGGTCGAGCGCGCGACGACGTGGAGGTGCCCGCCCGGGTCGTGGTTGGCGGCGTTCTGCAGCAGCTCGGTGAGCGCGCGCACCACCGGCACCTCGCGCACCGACACCACCATCGTCGGCGGGTCGAGGCGCACGGCGACGTCGGTGTGCGCGGGCAGGCTCACCTCGGCGAGCGCCGCGTCGACGAGCGCGCGCACCGGGAACGGGCGCGGCGGCGCGTCCTCGCCGACGGGCAGCGCCATGCGGCGCACCGCGCCGAGCAGCGCGCGCAGCACGGTCTCGAGCTCGCCGAGGCGATGCTCGCGGTCGGGCCTCGCGTCGGCGTCGCGGAGGAGGTGGGTGTGGCAGAGGGCCGCCGCGACCGACTCCTGCGCGATCCGCTCGAAGCGCCGCGCGAGCCGGCCGAGGTCCTCCGCGCGGGAGCGGTCGCGCTCGAGCTCGAGGCGCCGGCGCTCGAACTGCGTCAGCATCAGCGCGAGCTCGAGGTCGAGCGCCTTCTCGAGCGCCGTGCGCGCGAGCCGCGCCCCCTCGACGTCGTCGCCCCACAGCCGCTCGACGCTCGCGACCACGTCGCGCCGCAGCCCGCCCATGGCCGTCACCATGAGGTGGATCGGCATCCCGATCCGCACGTGCACGCGGCCGATCTCGGCGCGGGCCCCCTCGTACGCCGCGTCGAACGGCAGGTGGAACATCTCGTGGGCCCAGCCGGTCAGCGAGCGCTTGAGCCGCAGCACCGAGGCCTCGTCGACGAACAGCCGCGCGGCCGTCGGGTCGAGCAGGAGGCGCGCGTAGAATTGCTCGACCCAGCCCTCGACCTCGCCGAGGAGCCGCGTGCCCGCCGCGCGGAGCCGCGCCTCCTCCTCGGGCCGGAGGGCCAGCCCCTCGCGGACGACGCCGATCAGCGAGGTCGCGGCCGGCGAGACGTCGCCCGCGCCCGGCGCGCTCACGGCGGCGTGCCGCCGTCGGCCGGCGCGCCCCACCGCTGCATGCGGTACCGCACCTGGTCGCGCGAGAGGTGCAGCAGACGCGCGGCCGCGGCC
>JAEUHO010000319.1 GCA_016795345.1 Planctomycetia bacterium
GTCGGCGTCCCGCTTGAGCTTCGGCAGCATGGGCGAGTTGACGAGGTAGCGCTGGATCGGGTTCGCGAAGAGCAGGCTCTCCGGGAGCTTGTAGAGCGTCGTGGACCAGAAGGCGTGGACGGGCGGGAGGGCGTCCGCCGCGAACCGGAGCACGTAGCGGTGCTTCGAGCCGTCGAGCGGCTGCCCGTCGGCGTCGGCGCGGAGCGCGGGGTACATCGCCTCGGCCTCGGAGTTGGCGTAGATGCCGAGCACCGTGCCGGCGAACCGGTAGAGGTAGTTGTTCTTGAGGTGCGCGCGGTCGCCGAAGACGTCGCCCGAGGTGACCTTGCCCGCGGTGACGAGCTTGCCGAGCTCCTCGAGGTCCTTCCACGCGGCGCGGATGCCCTCGCCGAACGCCTGCTGGAGCGCGGGGGAGAGCTTGGAGGCGTCGAAGGGCGTGCCGCCGCCGATGCCGAGCTTCGCGAGGCGCGCGCGGAGCTCGGTCTCGCTCTCGTGCGGGGGGCAGTCGCGGAGGACGAAGTCGAGCAGCTCGAAGAACCGGAGCGACGTCTTCTGCGTCTCCGGGGTGAGCGGCGTCGGGAAGGCCGGCGTCGGCGGGGCCGGCGGCGCCTCGGTCTTCAGGAACGCCGACAGGGGCTCGACCTTGTACTCCGCCTGGATCTTGCGGACGTTGTCGATGTCCGACGGCTCGAAGAGCTGCGTGCGGTAGATCGCGAGGCCGTACTGCGTCTCGCAGCGGAGCACGTGGTCGATGCCGGCCGGCGGCTCGCCCTTCCAGGAGGGGCCGGCGAGGAGGATGCGGCCGCCGCCGTTGCCGGTCGTGCGGCTGCCGGCGTAGCCGAAGTTGAACGTGTAGGCGTCGATGAACTGGATCGAGAAGTAGCGGGTCTTCTCGATGGGCGGGACCGTGAGCACGAGGGGCTCGGCGCGGAGGTCGAAGCCGAGCATCGAGTACGGGGTGTCGGAGTTCGGGGTCTGGACCGCGACGTCCTCCGGGGTGAAGACGCGGCCGACGCTCTTGAGGTGGTTGCGGGGCCCCTTGTACTCGGGGTTCTTCGTGTCCACGTTGTAGGCGTGGAGGATGCGGTAGCTGTCGACGAGCGGGAACCCGTAGACGTACGCCTCGTGCGCGAGCGCGCGGGCCTGGTCCGGCGTGCAGGCGTCCTCGGCGTGGGCGGGGCGCGGCGTCGCGGCGAGCCCGAGGGCGATGCCCGCGAGCGCGAGCCCGAGCAGACCCGTCGAAATCGAGATCCTCATGGCGCGTGTCTCCGTGGTGCAGCGGTGTCGTCGCGCCCGCGGGGGCCGCGGGTGGCGCACGACCATACCCACCGGGCGACGGGGGGGCCGCTCGGGGCGCGCGGCGATATCCGAATCGCGCAGGGTCCGTGCCCTTCCGGGGACCGGGCGAGGGGGAGCGCTACGATCGACGCCCCGTCCGGCGACCGCCGGACCGGGACGGATCCGCGGACGGGTGCTCGTCCGCTCGCATGGAGGTCGGGATGCGCACGTCGTTCGTCGCTCTCTGCGTGGTGCTCGCGCTCGCGTCGAAGGGGTACGCGGAGGACCCGGGCTGGCCCCGTGTCCACACCGTGGACGCCGGGCAGGTCACGGTGTTCCAGCCCCAGATCGAGTCGTGGGACTCGTACTCGACCCTCCGGTTCCGCGCCGCGGTCGCCGTCACCCCGGCCGGCCGCCAGGCCCCGGTGTACGGGATCCTGACGGGCAAGGCCTCGACGGCGGTGAGCTGGCAGGACCGCTCGGTCTTCGTCTTCGCGCCGGTCTACGACCCGCTGCGCTTCCCGGCCGCGTCGCCCGAGGACGTCGCCGCCTGCACGGCCGTCGCGGCGAAGGTCGCGGACCCCAGCAAGACGTGGGAGCTGTCGCTCGACCGCGTCCTCGCCGGCCTCGAGCAGACGAAGGACAAGCAGCGCCCCGTCGAGGTCAACCTCGACCCGCCGCCGATCCTCTACGCCGACCACGACGCGATCCTCGTCGTGTTCATGGGCCCGCCGCAGTTCAAGCCGATCCCGGGCTCGAGCCTGCTGTTCGCGACGAACACGAACTGGCCGGTCGTGATGGACCCGAAGGGCGGCCGCGCCTACCTCCTCGACGAGGGCAGCTGGCTGACCGCGCCGGACGTGATGAAGGGGCCGTGGACCGCGGCGACGACGCTGCCCGCCGACCTCTACCGCCTGCCCGACGACGACAACTGGGGCCGCGTGAGGAAGAACGTCCCCGGCCACCTCCCGGCGGTCATGCCGACGGTGTTCGTGAAGGACCAGCCGTCGGAGCTGGTGCTCACCGAGGGCGACCCGCAGCTCGTGATGGTCCCGGGCACGTCGCTCTTCTACGTCCGCAACACCGCGTCCGACCTGTTCCTCGACGTGGCGTCGGGCAGCTACTACCTCCTCGCGTCCGGGCGCTGGTTCTCCGCGCCCGCGCTCTCGGGGCCGTGGGCGGCCGCGACGAAGACGCTGCCCGCGGACTTCGCGAAGATCCCGATCGACAGCCCGAAGGCCGACGTGCTCGCGTCGGTGGCGGGCACGCCGCAGGCCGAGGAGGCCGTGCTGATGGCGTCGATCCCCAAGACCGCGCAGGTGGACCGCGCGAAGACGACGATCGTCGTCACGTTCGACGGCGCGCCGAAGTTCGCGCCCATCGAGGGGGCCAAGGGCGTCAGCGTCGCCCAGAACACCACGGACGTCGTCCTGCAGGTGGGCGCCGGCTTCTACTGCTGCCGCGACGGCGTGTGGTTCGAGGCGGCCGTCGCCACGGGGCCGTGGGCGGTGTGCGTGAAGGTGCCCGAGGCGATCTACACGATCCCGGCCACGAGCCCGTACCACAACGTGACCTACGTCGTCGTGTACCAGTCGTCGCCCACGACCGTGACGACCGGGTACACGTCCGGTTACACCGGCGCGTACGTCGTCGGCGGGCTCCTCATGTTCGGCGCCGGCTACTGGGTCGGCCAGCAGGTCGCCAGCAACTGGTGGGCGACGCCGTACGCCGCGTGGCACTACCCGCCGTCGTACTACGCGTACGGCACCGCCGCGCGCTACAGCTACTACGACGGCTCGTACGTCCGCGGCGCGGCCTACTACGGGCCCTACGGCGGCGCGGGGTACGAGGCCCGCTACAACCCGTCCACCGGCACGTACGCGCGCGGCGCGGGCGTGTACGGCCCGTACGCGGGCGCCGGCACCGTGGCGGCGTACAACCCCGCCACCGGCGCCACGGCGCGCGGCGCGGCGGCCTACGGCCCGTACGGCTCGGTCGCCGCGGCCGGTGGCTACAACCCGTCCACCGGACGCGGCGCCGCGACGTACCAGCGCTCGACGCCCTACGGCTCGTGGGGCCAGTCCGCCGTGACGAACGGCGACCAGTGGGCGCGCACGGCCCACACGAGCACCGCGTGGGGCTCGACCGGCGCCTGGCAGACCTCCGGCGGCGGCGCGGGCGCCGTCCACCAGGGCGCGACCGGGAACACCGGCGTCGCCAAGACCGCGAACGGCAACGTCTACGCCGGCCACGACGGCAACGTCTACAAGTACGAGCCCACGAGCGGCTGGCAGAAGAACACGGGCAGCGGCTGGGAGGACCCCAGCTGGCAGAAGCCCACGCCGCAGGCCCAGGCGCAGAAGATGGCGCAGCCGCCCAGCACGTGGGACCGCTCCGCGGGCGCGAACGAGACGCAGCGCCAGCTCGACAGCGCGGCCTGGAGCCGCAACTACAGCGCCACCCGCGCTTCCGGCGGCTCGTCGTCGTCGGGGGGCGGTCGGACGTGGAGCGGCGGTGGCGGTGGCGGCGGTGGTGGCGGCGGCCGTCGCCGACGCTGACCGCGTCCCGCGTCCGTCCTCCTCGGGACCCGCGTCCTCGTCCGGGGGCGCGGGTCCCTTCGTGTCCGCATCCCCCTCCCGGGACCGCGAGGCCCGGCGGCCGGCGGGGCTCGCGGTCCCCGGGCTCGCCGTCCGCCGGGGGGGGCCCG
>JAEUHO010000158.1 GCA_016795345.1 Planctomycetia bacterium
ACCCCGACCCGCACGCCGCTCCCGTCCCCCCGGAACGCACCCGCGGGCGCGCACCGGGCCTCGCGTCCCCGCGCGCGCGCGACCGCGCCCCGGCGCGGCCGCCGGCCCGGCCCCGCGACGCCGCGTCACGGCCCGTCGGCGGGCGGCGGGTCGAGCACCCACTCCGCGCGGCGGGCGATCGGCGTGAAGCCGGCGCGCGTCAGCCGCGGCTCGCTGTGCGCGTTCGCGTCCGTGACGAGCCAGGGGAGGCCCGCGGCGCGTGCCGTCCGCGTGCGGGCGGCGACGAGCGCTCGGTACACGCCGCGCCCGCGGTGGGCCGGCAGCACGGTGCCGCCGAAGAGGTGCGCGAACGTGCGACGCGGCGGCAGGGTCACCCATCCGCAGCCGACGGGGGCGGGGCCGGCGTACGCGACGAAGATCGCGACGGGGTCCGCCCGGCCGGCGAGCGCCGCGACGAACCACGCGCGGACCCACGCGGTGAAGCCCGTGCCCCACACGGCCTCGTCCACGGCGAAGTAGTCCGCGAGCTCCGCCTCGTGCGTCAGGCGGCGCAACGTGAGGCCCGGCGGCGGCGCGGCGTCGTCCGTCGGGGCGGCGCCGGACGGTCGCACGAGCACCGTCTCGCGCGCCTGCTCGCGGAAGCCGGCGCGGGCGAGGCGGGCGCCGAGGTCGGGCGGGGCGTCGTCGTCGTAGACGTTCCACTGCATCCCGCGCCGGTCGCGCCGCACGCGGTCCACCTCGGCGGCGATCACCGCGTCGACGTCCGCGCCGGCGAGGCGGACGTGCGCGATCATGTGGTCGAGGGGGTGGGGCGTCGGTCCGACGACGCGCGTCAGGTGCGCGTCGTCGTCGATCCACCGGCCGGGCGCGGGCCGGAGGCGACGGCGTTCCTCGTCGTCGTACCGGGCGCGGAGGTCGTTCCCCATGCGCCGAGGATACGCGGCGCGGGTCAGCGTTCGGTCGTCGGCGTGGGCCGCGGCGGCGCCCAGACCACCGGCGGCGCGCCGTCGAGGACGCGGCGCGTCGCGCGACGCAGGAACAGGACGGCGAGCGCGGTGTCGATCGGCGGGGTCGGGCCCACGGGCTTCGCGGAGTCCAACGGGCCCTCCGTGAGCCGCCACGCCCCGTCCGCGTCCTGGTGGGCGAGCAGGTGGAGCGAGCCCTCGCGGTGCCAGTCGAGCCCGTTCACCGTCTCGACGCCCGCGAGCGTGAGGCACCGTTCCGACGTGAACAGCGTGTAGAGCGCGTGCTGGGAGCATCGGTCGTCGACGACGCAGCCCGGCGACGACGGTCGGAGCCTCCGGCCGCCTCCCGACGCGAGGGGGATCAGGGTCGGGTTGCGATCGACCCGGAGGTGCGTCGCGGCGAACGCGAGGCCGCTCGCGACCAGCGCCTCGAACCGTCGGACGTCGGCCTTCTCCCCGTCGGGCGTCGGTCGCGCGCGCGCGACCGCGAGCCCGTAGAGCGCCGTGAGGGTGGCGCCGAGCGTCGTGGACATCGAGCAGCCCGTCGCCGACCCGCCGCCCGGGCCGTACCGGAACGGGGTCGCGCGGACGCCGGCGGCGAACCGCAGCGTTCCCTCCTGCGCCGCGGTCACCGGTCGGCCCGTGAGCGCGGACGGCCTCGCGAGCGTGAACGTCGCGACCGGGGCCTCGGGCTCCGGCGGCGCGGCGGTCTCCTCGAGCGCGGTGGCCAGCCGCGGCAGCGCGTCGGCGGGGAGCTCGACGCCATGGGGCCGCGCGGCGAACAACGCGAGCGCGGCGAACTGCGCGTTCGAGACGTCGCCGCCGCCGCCCGGTCCTCCCGGGGTGTAGGTCCACAGCCCGTCGCGACACCGGGCGTCGCGGAGCCACGTCGCCATCTCGCGCAGCTCCCGCGGCCCGTCCGGCCCCTGCCGTTGCCGGACGTGCGCCGCCGGCCAGGCCTCGGCCTCGCCGCGGCGGGCCTGCTCGAGGCACGCGGCGCGGAACAGCAGCGCGAGCGCGACGCCGTAGGTCTGCGCCGTGGGACGCCACCACTTCGAGACGTACGCGTGGAGGCGTGGCGCGAGCGGCGCGTCCTTCCCGTCGCGGGCGTGGAGGTAGGCGAGCGCGCCGAGCATCACCTCGTCGAACCGCGGCGGGAACCCGCGCCCGTCCGCCATCCCCTGCGGTCCGGCCAGCCAGCGCTCGAGGAACTCGCCCCCCTTCGCGACCGCGGCTTCGACCCGTTCCTCGAGCGGCGCCTCCGGCGCGGCGACCAGCGCGCGCCCCGCGAGACGCGTCCCGAGGAGCGTGAAGATCACGCTCGCGAGCAGGACTCGGGACCCGCGGCCGGCCATCCCCATCCACGGACCGTACCACGGCGGCCGACGGCGACCGGGCCTCGCGGTCCCGGGAGGGGGCGCGGTCCCCGGGGCCGGGTCAGTCCTTCCGCCGGCTGCGGCGGCGGCGGCCCTCGAGGGAGCGGAGCGTGAAGGCCGCCACGTGGTCCACGATGCGGCCCGCGAGGGCCGGCCCGTAGGACGGCTCCTTCAAGAGGCGCAACGCGACCGCGCCGGCGAGCTTGTGGTAGAGCAGCTGGCCGATGATGCTCATCACGTGGAGGTCGACCGTCCGGCGGTCGCCGTCGGCCACGTAGGGCGCGACCGCGCGCCGGAGCGCGTCGAAACGGGGCCCGAGGAACTCGTCCACGATCCGGTCGAGCGCCAGCGTCGGCGACGTCATCTCGCGGAACATGAGGTGCTGGTGCCACGAGGGGCGCGCCGCGAGCATGCCGAGCGCGAAGCGCCGGATCGTCCCGACCAGCCGCTCCGCGCGCGAGAGGTCGTCGCGGGCGGCGAACGTGAGGAGCTCCGCCGTGTCCTCGCCCTGGCAGAGCGTCATCGCCCAGCGGAGCGTCTCGACGTAGAGCTGCTCCTTGCTGCCGAAGTGGTAGTTCACCGCCGCGACGTTGGCCCGGGCGCGCTTGCAGACGTCGCGGATCGTCGTGGCCGCGTAGCCCCGGTCGGCGAAGACGCGCGCGGCGGTCGCGAGGAGCCGCTCGCGGGTGCCGGGGTCGCGACGGGGGAGGGGGGCCAGGCGGCTGCGCATCGAGGGGATGGTAGGCGTGAACGAGGGGTGTGCGCCGTCCGGGGGGACCGGTGCGGTCCGGTTCGGCGCGGCGCCCGGGCGCGGCGGGGTGGGCCCGGGACCGGCGTTCAGCCGGTGCGCGCCTCGGGCGCGAGGACCGCCACCGCGAGGAGCGAGAAGACCGACGAGAGGCGGCGCGTCGCCCGGATCGCCAGCCGGGCCTCGCGTGCCTCGTCGGCGAGCTGCGTCGCGGTCAGCTTCACGCAGCGCCGGTCGCGCCCGCGCCAGCGCTGGGCGCGCGCCTTCCAGGTGTCGGCGTCGGCGAACGTGACGACCACCGCGCGGCGGCTCACGCGCGCGAGGCCCGCGAGGAGCCGCACGCGCGTCGCGCGGTCGGTGACGTGGTGGAGGAGCCGCCAGCAGACGGAGGTGTCGAAGGCGGCGTCCGCGAACGGCAGGGCGTCCACCGAGGCCGTCCCGAGGACGACGCGGCCGTCCGCGACGGGCGCGGCGAGGGCGGCGCGGGCCTGCTCCACCATGGCGGCGGAGAGGTCCACCGCGGTCACGCGGTGCGCGCGCTCGAGGAGGACGGGCGTCATCCGACCGGCGCCGCACGGCGCGTCGAGCGCGACGCCCTCGGTGCCCGCCGCGGCGAGCGCCCACCGCAGGAGCGCGGCCTCCCGGCGGGCGGAGAGCCGGCGGGCCCACGAACCGTCGTATTTCGTACGGTAGGCCGCCGCCCCGGCCGGGCTCCCGTAGCGCTGTTCGAGGCCTTGTCCGACGACCACGGGGCGAATGTACCCGGGCGCGTCGCCCGACCCCCGACGGCGACGCCCCCGTGACGCGCGCGGCGTTCATACGGGGGCGGCCGCGGCCGTCGCGGTGGGGAGGCGGAGCCTCGCACGTGCGTCCCGGACCCTTCCTGCTCGCCGTCGCCACCCTGCTCGCCGTCGCCGGCGCGGCGGTCTGGTTCCTGCGTCCCGGGGGCGGGGCGGTGGTGAGCGAGGGAGAGGCGGCGGAGGACGAGCCCGCGGTGCGGGAGGCCGCCGCGCTGGCCGCCGGCGGTCGCGCGCGCGGCGATGCGGCGACGGCGCTCACGCCCGCGACCTCCGGCACGATCGCCGGCGTCGTGCGGCGCGACGGCAAGCCGGTCGCGGCCCGCGTCGTGGTGCACCTGCGGACGCGCCCGCGGCCCGGACAGCTGCTCGACGAGGCCGACCCGTCGCTCGAGGGCGACGGCGCGCGGATCCCGACCGAGGGCGGCGACGACGGGACGTTCGCGGTCGTCGAGGCCGGCGCCGACGGGGCGTTCCGCTGCACCGTGCCGGCGCCCGCGTCGTACGTCGTCGTGGCGACGGACGCGGAGGGGGCGCGGGGCCGCGCCACCGTGCGGCTCCTGGCGGCGGGCGCGCGCGGCGTCGTGGACCTCGCGCTCCTGCGCGGGACCGAGCGGCTCGTGGGGCGCGCGCGACACGCCGACGGGCGGCCGTTCGTCGGGGCCGTCGGCGCCCGCCGCGCCGGGGACGCCCAGGACTTCCTCGGCCTCGCGTCGGTGCCGACGGATGCGGAGGGCCGCTTCGTGCTCGAGGGCCTCGTGGCCGGCCCGTACCTCGTGACGGCGTTCGTCGCGGGTCGGTTCGCCGCGCACTCGCGCATCGTCGTCGTCCCGCGGGCCGAGGAGGTCGTCCTCGTCGTCGACACCGGCCTCGTGCCGCACGCGGGCCGCGTCGTCGCGGACGCGGACGGCAAGCCCCTCGCCGGCGCGCGCGTCGAGACGAACATCGGCGCGGTGCTCGGCCTGGGGTCGGTCGCGTCGCGCGCCGTGACCGACGGCGACGGGCGGTTCGAGGTGCTCGTCGGCGCGGGCGGCGTCGACTACGGGGTGGACGCGCCCGGCTTCGAGCCGCTGCGCCTCTCGCGCTCGCGGCCCATGGACGCGCCGGTCGAGCTCCGCCTGCGCCGCGCGGCCCGCGTGCAGGGCCGGGTCACGCGCGACGGGGACGGGGCGCCGGTCGCCGGCGTGCCCGTGTTCGCGCGGAGCGACGACGGGCCGCTCCACGGCGTCGCGCTGACCGACGCGTCGGGGCGGTTCGAGATCGCCGCGGTCTCGCCGGGGCCGGTCACGGTGTTCGCGCACGGCGCCGGCGTCACCACGAAGGGGCTGTCGGCGTGGCGCGTGGGCGACGGCTTCAACCCCTTCGAGGTCTCCGTCGAGCCCGACGCGACGGTCCACGTGGACCTCGTCGTCGTCGCGGCGGGCGCCGCCGTCGGGAAGGTCCTCGACGCGGGCGGGGCGCCCGTGGTCGGGGCGACGATCACGCCGGAGCGGGTCGTCGCGGGCGGCGACCACGACCCGCTGTCGTTCCTCGGCAACGCGACCGCCGTCGCCACCGACGAGGCCGGCGCGTTCCGGTGCGACAGCCTACTGCTCGACACCTCGTACCGCTTCCTCGCGACCGTCGCGCGGGGCGCGACGGGCCGCGCGGGGCCCGTGCGGGTCGAGGCGGGCCGCGTCGCGACGGTGGAGATCCGGCTCGCCGCGCCGCGGGCCGGCGTGGTGCGTTGCGAGCTCGCCGACAAGCGGCCGCTGGCCGGGGCGATGGTGTACGCGTACAAGCAGATCGAGGGCCGCTGGGACTTCTGCGGCGCGGACGCGACGTCCGCGACCGGCGAGGCCCGCTTCGTGTCGCTGCCGCCGGGCCCCATCTACGTCTACGCGCAGTGCTACGGCTATGGCCCCGAGGGCGACAACTCGACCACCGTCGGCTCGGACGCCGACGACGCGACCGAGCTGACGCACACGTTCGTCTTCAAGCCCTCGGCGTCCGTCGCGGGGGTCGTGCGCTGGGCCGGCGGCGAGCCGGCGCGCGGGCTGCACGTCGAGGGGAAGACCGAGCACTGGTCGGCCGCGACGTGGATCGGCGAGGACGGCGCGTTCTCGTTCGAGGACGTGGACGAGGGCGGGCTCGCGCTGAAGGTGTTCGCGGAAGACGGCGAGGTGGGGTTGACCGAGACGCGCGCGAAGGCGGGCGACCAGGCCGTCGTCGTCACGCTGCCGAAGGCGAAGCCGCCGTCCTGGCGGCTCCGCGTGCTGACCGTCGACGGCCGGCCCGTGACCTCGGCGAGCGTCGTCCTGAAGGGCGAGGACCACGCGCTCGGCGAGTCCGTCGTGGACGGCTGGCTCGAGATCGGCGCGCTCGACGTGCCCATGACCGCGTTCGTCTACGGCGCGCGCGGCGTCGGCGGCGCGCCGCTCCCGTTCGGCTGGACCGTCGCCGGCCCGTTCGACCCCAAGAGCGAGGGCGCGGAGGTGCGCCTGCCCCGCGAGATGGCGATCGCGGGCATCGTGAAGGACGGCGCGGGGCAACCGGTCCGCGGCGTCGCCCTCTGGGCGCGACCGAAGGAGCTGCCGCCGGCCTTCGACGACGCCGACGACGACGTCTCGTGGGCCCGCACCGGCGCGGACGGTCGCTTCCGCATCGGCCGGCTCTCCGCCGGGCTCCACAGCGTGCGGGTGAGCGCCCCCGACTCCGCCGGCGCCATGGAGCCCGTGGACGCGCCGGCCGGCAAGACCGACCTCGAGATCGTGCTCGCCGCCGGCCTCGAGGCGCCGCTGACCGTCCTCGACGCCGACGGCAAGCCCGTCGAGGGGGCCATCGTCTTCATCGAGCGTCCCAACGCCCGCCGCGTCGTCGACGAGTCCGACAGCGCCGGCGTGGCGCGCCCGCGCGGGCTCGACCCGTCGGCGCGGTACGACCTCCGCATCGAGCCGCCGCTCCGCCGCGCCGACTGCCTGCCCCTCGAGCGCACCGGCTGGTCGCCCGGCGAGAGCCCCGTCACGCTGCCCCGCGGGCTCGCGCTGCGCGGCGTGGTGCGCGACGGCACCGGCCGGCCGGTCGCGCACGCGAACGTCGAGCGGCTCTCGCCGGACGGCGAGACGCAGCAACGCACGACGTCGGGCCGCGACGGCGGGTTCGAGCTGACGCGCGTGCCCGAGGGCACCACGCGCCTCGTGGCGCGTTCCTCCGACGAGGCGCTCGCCGGCCCGACGGTGTCGGTCACCGCGGGGGCCGAGAACGTCGTGCTGCTCGTCGCGCCCACCGTCACCTTGAAGCTCGCCATCGCCGACTGGGCGGGCCCGCCGCAGGCGTGGCTGCGCCTCGTCGACGAGGACGGCAACCGCGGCACCCCGTGGGCGCAGGTGGACGCCGCGGGCCTCGTCGCGATCGCCGGCGTGCGGCCGTCGGCGACGTACCGCGTGTACCAGACGTGGGAGGTCGACGGCGGGAAGCACCTGGTCGTCGCGGCCACGGGGCTCCGCGGCGACGCGGGGACGGTGAAGCTTACGGCGGTCGAGGGCAAGCGCATCGTCGGCCGCGTGCTGCTCCCGACGGGCGTGGACTGGTGGAACGTGCAGGCGGTCCGCGACGGCACGACCCGCGAGGCCGCCACCGGCGACGAGGGCGCATTCGTCCTGGACGGCCTCGCGGAGGGGACGTGGACGCTCGAGGTCCACGCGCAGGCCGCGGGCGGCACGTGGCGCGCCACGGTCCCGATCGAGGCCGGCGCGACCGACCTCGTGCTCGAGCCGCAGCCGCCGAAGTGACGCCCGTCGCCGCGCGCGCGCGGTCGGGCCCGTGGGTACGCGAGGCCCGGCGGCCCCGAGGGCCCCGATCCCCGGCGTCCGGCCACCCGCCCCCGCCGCCTCGTGGCCGCGGGCCTCGCCCCGCGCGCCGGCCTTCCCCATCGCGCGACGGGCACGACGGCGTGGGGGGGGGGGGCGCGGTCGCCGCGAACCGGCGGGCCTCGCGTCCGTTGAACCCAGGGCTGCGCAACCGCGCGGCGGCCTCCCGCGTGCGCGGACGCCCGACGACGGTCGGGTCCTCGCGGGGGGGCCGGGAACACCGATTCCCATGGTTCCCGCGGGGCTCGACCCCGCGGAAGGAGGACTCCGATGGCACCCAGGCAGCGCTCTGCCCACGATCGTGCGGCCCCCGTCGCGTTCGAGCACGGCGGCACGTTCGACGAACAGCTCTACCGCGCGCTCCGCCAGAGTCCGTGGTGGATGATCTCCATCGGCGTCCACGTCCTCTTGTTCGTGATCTCGAGCCTGTTCGCGCCCGCGGTCGCGCGCCCCGAGCGGATCGAGGTCGCCGTGATCGGCATGACCTCGTCCGAGGACCCGGTGGTGCCCGAGCCGCCCGACGAACCGGAGGTGGACCCGCTCGTCGCGCAGGACGTCGACGCGAAGGAGCCCACCGTCGTGGACCTGCCGGAGAAGGCCGAGAGGCCCGTGACCGACGTGAACGTCGACAGCGACGACGTCTACGGCAACGTGGCGGACGGGCGCGGGGCGGGCGACCTGACGGGCGCCTCGACCAACGCGATCATCGGGCTCCAGAGCGGGCTCCGGGCCGGCGGGTGGGGGCCCGGCGGCATGCGGGACCGCGGTTCGCGCGGCCGCAGCGGCAAGCCCGAGGCGGAGCGCGCCGTGGACGACGCGCTGCGCTGGCTCGCGGCCCACCAGGCGCGCGACGGCGCGTGGGAGGCCGAGGGCTTCGGGCGCTGGTGCGACGGCAAGCCCGCGACCGCGGGGCCCGACGGCGCCGGCAAGGCCACCTACGACGTCGGCGTGTCGGGCCTCGCGCTGCTCGCGTTCCTCGGCGCCGGCTACACCCAGCGCAGCGAGGGCCCGTACGGCGACGTCGTGCGGCGCGGGCTGCGGTGGATGGTGAACACCCAGGACGCCGAGGGCTGCTTCGGCGACCGCTCCAGCGGGCACTTCGTCTACAACCACGCGATCGCGTCGCTCGCGGTGGTCGAGGCCTACGCGATGTCGGGGAGCACCATGCTCAAGAACCCGGCGCAGAAGGCGCTCGACTTCATCGCGCTGGCGCGCAACCCGTACTTCGCGTGGCGCTACGGCGTGAAGCCCGGCGACAACGACACCTCGGTGACGGGCTGGATGATGATGGCGCTGAAGAGCGCCCGGATGGTCGCCGAGGCCGACGTCGCCGCGGGGCGCAAGCCCTCGCTGCAGCTCGACGCCGACGCGTTCGACGGCATCCGGGCGTGGATCGAGAAGATGACCGACCCCGACACCGGCCGCGTGGGCTACCAGCAGCGCGGCACGGGCCCGGCCCGCCCCACCGAGCTGGTGGACCGGTTCCCCGCGGACCGCTCCGAGGCGATGACCGCGGTGGGCGTGCTCGCGCGCGTCTTCCTCGGCGAGAACCCGAAGGGCAGCCCGGCGATCGAGAAGGGCGCGCGGCTGATGGCCGACCGCCTGCCCACGTGGGACCCCGTCGGCGGCGGGACCGACATGTACTACTGGTACTACGCGACCCTCGCGCTCTTCCAGGTCGGCGGGCCGGCGTGGAAGGCGTGGGACGCCGCGATGAAGCCGGCGATCGTCGACACGCAGCGCCGCGACGGCGACTACTGCGGCTACAAGGGGTCGTGGGACCCGATCGACCCGTGGGGCGCCGACGGCGGCCGCGTCTACGCGACGGCGGTCAACGCGATGTGCCTCGAGGTCTACTACCGCTACGGCCGGGTGTTCGGCACGAAGTGACCCGCGGCGCCGGCGCGGTCCCCGGGGGCGGCTCGTCCGAGCCGCCCCCTTCGTGTGCGCAGCGATCACCCACCGTAGGTGAACTCGAAGCGGCGTGCTACGCGCCGCCGATCGCGATCGGGGGCAACGGCGGCGCCACCGTCACGAGGGGCGGCCGTGCGGCAGGCGCGGGGGCCGTGTGGACGACGACCGGCGGGCTCTGCGGAGCCGCGCTCGGCGCGGCGACGGGCGGAGGGCGTCGCGTACGGCGCGTCGGGTCCGCGGGCGCGGGGACCGACGTCGGCGGCGCCGGAGTCGGCCCCATGCTCGGCGGGCACAGATTGGTGGGGCTTACCGCAAGCGGAGGCGTGGGGCTCTTGGCGACCCCGCGCACTCGACAGACCGGTCGAGAGACCATGGATCCTCACACAGCAGGAGGCCGCGACGCGAAGCAGGGGCTGTCGGACGCCCTCAGGTTGCCGTCCGGCAGGGACTGATCTCCTCGACCCCGGGGGAGCCGGCCGCGCGACCCGCCGCTACTTTCGATTCCTCTGGCTGCGGGCGACGTCCGGCGCGCCAGTTCGGTGCCCCATGGTAAACTCAAGGCCGCGCATTGATGAAGGGGGGCAGCGCTCGGGCCGGAGGATCGGGTGGAGACGCATACGCCGGACGTGCGCGGACACG
The DNA here is from genome assembly GCA_016795345.1 of Planctomycetia bacterium. Classification (GTDB taxonomy): domain Bacteria; phylum Planctomycetota; class PLA2; order PLA2; family JAEUHO01; genus JAEUHO01. Next base: position 10,288 of record JAEUHO010000158.1, read on the forward strand.
ACCGCTGCCGCGGCACGCGAGCCGCGGAGTTTGGCACCCCGTCGACGGAGATCCCGCCGTGGAATGCACGCGAACTCGAGTTACTGGTCGACTGCGCGACGGACGCCGCGCCCAGGGTGGTGAGTCGGGTGATTGGTGCATCGCTCGCCCCAGCGGACCTCGTGGGCGAGTTCGTGGTGCGCGCACTGTCCCGGGGGCGATCACTCTTCGCTACGGCCCCGGGAACTGTCTCTGTGCACCCGTGGATACGCGGCATCATGCGCAACGTCGCGAGGGAATTGCGCGCCGTGGAGTGCCGCCAGCATCCCGACGTGATCCGTCTGGCAGCACGCGCCGCGGCTTCCCGTCGCCGGAGGGCCGCCCGTCGGCGAGCGCGTGTGGCGGGTCTCGCCGCCCCGCTCGGGCAAGGTCGATCGTGCCGTGTGCTCGAACTGTGGTTGTCCGGTTGGCTCTCGGCGGACATCGCCGACGCGACCGGGACCCGGCGCGAGTCCGTTCAACGAACTGTGAATCGGGCTCTCACGTGCGCCGCTCGAGCGAACCCCGGAGAACGGACCTGTGCCGTGCGTCCGGCGGCACCCGGCTTGCCCGTCCCTGCCGCAGTCATGGACCGAGATCTCATGCTGCTTCGCCTCTCGAAGGAAGGGCGGACTCCTTCTGAGACTGCCGGAATCCTCGGGATCTCCGCGAACGCTGCCAGAGTCCGGCTCCACCGACTCCGGCGCAGCCTGGCGCTCGGTCCACCGGGCCCGGTACCGTAATGCGCGTCCGATGGGCGCACCACATATGGAGGGGGTCAAACGGAGTTCACCATGAGACCGTCGACGCTCGGGTTCCTCAAGATCGTGGCGATGGGAGTCATCCTCGTGGGCGCGCAGCGAGTCGCGAGCGCGACCGGCGGCGTGTGCTCCATGCGCATCGCACGGGATACGCAGACCGGGGTCATTCACCTGATGTCCGCATGCAACGTCGGCGCCGACTGCTACACGGACAGCAGCGGTGCGACGCACAAGTGCAAGAAGCAGGCGTCAACCTCCGGCGGTGCGGCACAGGGCGGGTACACCTGTTGGTGCCCTTGGACCGCCGCGAACGACCCCTGCGTCAAGCGTTTCAAGCCTTCGCCGGTCGACCCGACCGTCGGCACCGCAGCGGACTGCGTGAACAACAACTGCGTCCCGCCGGTCTGCCCCCCCGAGTGGGAGCCGGAGGGCGATCCGGAGGCCGAGTACCTGTCCTGCCCGTGCCCGTAAGCGCCAGGGCCGTCCGCGCCGCCTTCGCCGCGATGGCGTCGCGGCGGCGCGACGCCGCGACGCCGTGAGACTCCCATGCGGCAATCGAACGATCGACTCAGGAGCATGAGCGGCACCCGCGCCTCGGACGTTGTTCGGGCCGCCATGTTGGCGACCCTCTGGACCGTCGTCGGCGCGCTGAAGTTGGCGGATCCGACGGGCCTCGCCGAGTACACGGCCTCGACCCTGGGTGTTCGGCCGACCGTCTCGCATGCCATCGCCATCCTCGTCGCCTCCGTCGAGGTCGCGGTCGGCCTCACGCTCTTTGCGACCATCCGGCGCCCCCGACGGCCGATCGTTGCCGTGGCCCTCGGGGCGGCATTGGCGGCGACTGTCGCGGCCCTCTTCTCGGGCGGTGCCGCCTGCGGGTGCTTCGGCGCGGCGGCTCGAGCGACCCAGGGTCGCCGTCTTGTCCTCGGCGGAGTACTTCTCTACCTTGGCCTCGACCTCTGGGCGTCGACCGCCCCGGGGTTGGCGACCCGGCCTCGGCAATTCGTCGCCTCCCGCTCCGAGGAGTCCACGTGACATCCGATGTCCGACCCGTTCCCCGCGGGGAGTCTCGCCGTCGCCATGTCGCCACGGTCGTGGCGGTGGTGGCGTTCTTGGTCGGACTCGCGGCGCTCGTCTGGCCGGAGCGTCGGGCCCATCGGCCAGCGGCCAGCCCTCGCGGGGATTGGGCCGTTACCGCGGCACCGCCCGACGCGCCGCCTCCGCTGCTCGGGAGGACTCCCTCCCGTCCCGCTCCCGTCGTGCCACACGGGCGTGCGATTCGCGGGCGTGTCGTCTTCGGGTCGCCACCGAGCGCGATCGCGGGAGCGCGAGTCGTTCCGCATGGACCCGAGAGAGTCGTGGCCTTCCGCGCGGCGTGCGAGACGGCGGAGGACGGGCAGTTCTTGGCCGTGATCGATCCGTCGTCCGAGTCGGTCGTCGTCATTGCGGCCGGGTTCCGTGCGGGTCGCGTCGCTCTCTTGGCGGACGTCGAGGATCTCGGCGACATCCGACTCGATCCCGGCGGCACGATCGCAGGACGCGTCGTGGACGAGCGAGGGGTCGAAGTCAGTGGTGCTCGGGTGTCCTGCTCGGCGCCGGCGAATCGCGTGGGTTGGCCACACGGGGAGAGGACGCTGTCCGTCGCGATGGACGATCCAGGAAACGTCGCGACGACCGGTGCGGACGGCGCGTTCGCTTGTTCGGGGCTCGATCCGAGGGGTTCCTACGAAGTGGCCGCCAGCAGGGACGGGTACACGATCATGGAGGGCCGCCAGCTCGCGAGGCCCGGGGGCCCTGCCGTCACGGTCACGCTCACGCCGGTCGCGGTCCTCGCCGTCGAGCCTACGATCGAAGGCACGGATGCCACGGCGGATGACGGGCAAGTCCCCGCCCTCCACGTTGTGGCAAGTGTCGAGCCACCGACGGACTTCGGAGTCGTCGCGCTTCGGCCGGATCCAGCGGAGTACGCGGCATCCCCGGTGCAGCAAGCCGTCCATCGTTTCGTGCTGCGTCGCGCGGCCGAGCCCGGGCAGGACCCACAGGCGGCGGTGGTCGACTTGGAAGTCTCTGCGGACGGGTTCAAGTTGATTCGGGAGGTCGTGGCCATTCCCTGGGGCACGACACGGACCCTTCGTCCCCGCCTCGTGCTGGCCGACGGCGTCGCGCTCGTACCCGTGGATGTCCGGGTCCGCGGCGCTCGAGGTGCCGAGTTCACGGGGACGTTGCTCGTCAGCTTCTTCCGGGACGGAGCCGGGACCGCGGCGGTCGCGCGGGTGGAGATCGACGCCGGAGCGGCGATTCGCCCGGTCCTGCTTGCGGCCGGAACGTACCGTGCGATGGCGTCTGGCACCGCGCCGGCAGGGACCCACTGGCACCCCGCGTCGGACCTGAGTGCCAGCTTCGTCGTGGGACCGACGACGTCGTCCCTGTGTGAACTCGTGGTTCGTGGGGCGGCCGTTCCGCTGGAGGTCGTCGACGAAGTGGGTCGGGCTGTCCCGGGGTACGATCTCCTCTTCGAGCGCGTCGGTGACGCCAGCCTGCGTGCGGTCCATTTCGCTTACGACGCGGAGTTCGCCAGGGACGCGTTCGGCGTCGTCCCTCGCGGCACACATGGTCCGTTCGTCTGGCTGCCGCCGGGGCGATATCGGTTCCGGGCATCGGTCGAGGGGCTCGGCTTGGCGGAGGCACCTGTCGACGTTCCTGACGACGGCGTCGCTTCGCCGGTCGTTCTGCGGGTCCGGACCGACGTTGCGCCCATCGACTTCCGTGAGCGCATCCGCTCGATGCGGGGGAAGTGAGACGTTTCGACGGCCGCGATGGGCGCGCGCACGGATCGCAATCCGCCCGCGCATCGCGGCTGCGTTGCGCTCAACGCGATGTGCCTCGAGGTCTACTACCGCTACGGCCGGGTGTTCGGCACGAAGTGACCCGCGGTGCCGGCGCGGTCCCCGGGGGCGGCTCGTCCGAGCCGCCCCCGTTCGTCGTCACACGTCCCCTCTCTCCGCGCCCTCTCGCGTTCTCCCGCGCCCGGCTCGCGGGCGCCCGCGCGGGCCCCCGCACACCTCCCCCCGCGTCAGCGCACCTCGAAGAGGCCCACGGTGCCGGAGACCTCGTGGCCGGCGAGCACGAACGTGCGGCCCTCCGCGGTGAACACCTTGATGCCCTCCGGCGCCGACCGCGCGGCGGCGCCGAGCCCGCCGATGCCGACGACCTCGAGGACCGTCGGGGCGCGCGGGTCGGTGACGTCGACGAGCGCCAGCGCGTTGGCGCGCTCGAGGCCGACGACCACCAGGGTGCGGTCCCGCCACGTCACGAGCGCGAGGTTCTCGGGCTCGCACCCGCCGCGGCGCGGCCGGCTCCCGGGCTCGACGAACGCCGCCCAGCGGCCCGCGGCGTTGACGAGCGCGTCGAGGCGGTTCCCGGTGTCGCCGAGGAGCGCGCCGTCCGACGCGCGGAACACCGAGACGGTGCGCCCGCCGCGGAACCGGCTCGACGACGACTCCGTCGGCGTCGTGCCGAACGTGTCGCCCTCGTCGGCGGTCACGAAGCAGGGGACGCCCGCCAGCGTGACGGCCACGATGCCGTCGGGCTCCCGCTCGCGCTGGAGGAGGTCCTTGAGGCCGGCGTTCGGGCTGTTCGCGCCGCCGTTCGTGACGTCGGCGTCGGGCACGTCCACCGCCCCGAGCCCGAGGACGCCGTTCACCGCGCGGATCGCGGGGACCGGGAGCGTGAAGTCGAGCACGACGACGGCGTTGTTCTCCTGGAGCGTGACGAAACACGCCGTGCCGTCCGGCGAGAACGCCGCCAGCTCGGGCTCGAGCGCGAGCGGCGAGCCGGACAGGGTGAACAGGAACGTGTGGTCCGGGCTGTCGAACCGGTACTTGCCCGCGACCACGGTCGCGCCCGAGGTGAACGTGACGTCCGTCTGGTCGGCCACGCTGACGGCGTTCGCCGTCGCGCGCGTGCCGGCCGGCAGGACGATCGGGAAGCCGCCGACGGTGGCGGTCACCCCGGCGGGGAGCGTGTTGTAGACGCGGTCGGCGATGCGCGTGCTGAAGGCGCCCGTGCTGGGGACCAGCCCCGCGAGCGACACCTCGTTCACGCCGACGATCCCGAGGGCGGCCGTCAGCGCGTCGCCGAACGGGCCCGCGCCGAGGTCCACGACGGCGATCGAGCCCGGGGCCCAGAAGTCCTCGGCCTCGTTGCACACGACGGCCCAGCGGCCGTCCGGCGAGATGGTGACCGCGTCCGGGTCGCGGTCCTTCCCGAGGTCCAGCTCGCGCACGAGCAAACCGTCGGAGGTCCGGCGCACCTGCAGCACGTCGGCCCCGAGCGGGCCACCGTCGCGCACCGGCGCGAGGTAGTACCCGCGCGTCGGGTGCGCGGCGACCGACGTGACGGAGCCGCCGCCCACGGCGTCGCGGCGGGCGAAGACCGGCAGGGTCGGCTCGCCGAGGTCGAACACCTGGATCGACGCGTCGCCCTCGCACGACACCAGCCCGAGCGCGAGGTCGGGGTCGTACGACGGGATCTCGCAGTTGTTGGCGCCGACGCCCGGGTTGTAGTCGCCCACGACGTCGAGCGTGGGCAGCAGCGGCTCGTCGAGGCGGAGGGTGACGACGAGGTTGCGCGCCTCGTCGAGGGGCTTCGGGAAGACGTCGGTGTCGTCCGAGTCGAAGCCGTAGTCGTTGTCGAAGCAGAGTGCGACCGTAAAGGGGTCCACGACGGTGAGGCCCTCGGGCTTCGTCGGCACGCGGAGGTCGGCGAGCGTCGCGGTGAGGTCGGCGACGAGCGTCTTCTCGACCGGCGTGTACGCCGTGAGCCCCTTCTCGTAGTTCCCGTTCTCGGCGTCGAGCAGCACCGTCGTCGCGTCCGTGAGCCGGATGCGGTAGAGGTGGACGTACGCGGCGCCGTCGTGCTCGAGGACGAGGAACTCGCGGTCGGTCAGCGCCACCATGTCGCCGATCTTCACGCTGGCGTGGGTGGTCCCGTACGCGGCCGGGTCGGCCACGTGGTCGTAGCCGAAGATGGTCACCGCGCCGGTGTGCTTGTCGAGCCGGACCAGCCGGTGCAGCCGCGACGTCGCCGACCCGAACGAGGACCGGAGGTGCGACTGCACCATCGCGAACACGTGGCGGTGGGTGACGGCGAGGCCCTCGAAGCCGCGGTTGTCGCGGCGCTGCCGCAGGATCGCGGGCAGGGCGAAGAGCCCGGCGCCGGGGTTGGGCGTGGCGCCGGGGACGTACTCGCGCACGATGCGGCCGAAGTCGGGCGAGGCCGGGTCGGCCTCGATCATCTGCAGCGCCGGGCCGTACTCGTCGCACGTCCAGAACACGCGCCGGTCGACGCCGGCGATCGCGACGCGGTCCTCCACGACGCCCTCGAAGTCGAAGCCGTCCGGGTGCGACGCGAGGACCGACGCCTTGTCGTCGAGGTCGGCCCAGGCCGACTCCGCCGTCGTCATCCCCGTCGCGTTCGACGGCAGGCCCACCGTCGGCGTCCCGGCGCGGCTGCGCAGCCCGGTCGTCGCGACCGTGACCGCCTCGCCCGTGGCGCGGTTCAGGCGCACGCGGAGCAGCTTCTGCTGGTACGTGGGCAGCGGGAACACCTTCGCGTTGGCCCCGAACGCCGTCGCGCCGGGCGGCGCGGGCGGCACGCGCGCGGAGATCGAGTAGTTCGGGCCGCGGTCGTTGACCACCCAGAACTCGTCCGACACGTAGGCGCCGGTCGCGTCGCGCACGCGGCCGAGGCCCGACCAGCCGCCCTCGTACGCCGTGTACGACAGGGTCGCGCCGAACGGCGGCGACACCGCGTCGGCCGCCGTCACCTTCACCGCGCCGGCGAGCGGGACCGCCTCGCGGTCGTTGGTGAAGACGGTGGCCGGCAGCGCGGGCACCAGCGCCGCGACCACCACGGTCGCGACCGCGTCGCTGGTCGCGTCGCCGTCGTCGGCCGCGAAGCGGAACTCGTACGTCCCGGGCGGCAGCGTCCCCGACACGCCCGTGATCCCGGCGCCGGGCGCGTCCACGACCGCGGCGGCGCCGGCGGGCTGCGACTCGACGGTCCAGGTCGTCACCAGCGGGTCGCCGTCGGCGTCCACCGCGACGCCGAGGAGGACGATGGCGTCGCCCTCGTCCACCGGCGTCGTCCCGACGGCGGTGACGCTGGGCGCCACGTTCTGCGCCGGCGCGGGCGGGGGCACGACGGGGGCGACGATCTCCGCGCCGCCGCCGCCGCACGACGTGGCGAGGAGGGCACCGAGGGCGACGAGGGCGGGGGCGAGGCGGACGCGCATGCGGGGCTCCGAGGGGACGGAGCGCCGACGTTCGTCCGGTCCCCGCAAGCCCGTGCGAGGGGCGTGCGAAGCGGCGGCAAAGACCGCCGCTCGGCGCCGTCGGGGGCCGGGCCGTCCGATCCGAGGCCGCGCATCGGGGCGCGCCGCGGGGGGATCGCCGGGCGCCGCGGCGACGCGCTCGGGGAGGGTCCTACCCGCCGTAGGTGAAGACGAACCGGCGTGCGACGCGGCGGGGCTCGCCCGGCGGCGCGTACCGCCAATGCGCGAGGACGAACGCGCGCGTGGACGCGTCGAGCGCCTCGGAGCCGCTGCTCCCGCGGACCGCCGCGTCGGTCACGACCCCGTCCGGGCCGATCGTGTACTCGAGCACGACGACGAGCGTCGCGCCCGGCGCGCCGCCCGGCGCGAGGGGGGGCGTCGGCGTCGCCACCGCGACCAGCGGCGGTCGCGCCCCGCGCGCGGGGGCCGCGTTCACCACGACCGGCGGGCCCGAGGGCGCGACGACGGGCGCGACGGGCGGCGCGACCGGCGGCGCGACGGCCACGGGGCGCCGCGTGAGGCGCAACGGGTTCGCGGGCGCGGGGACCGACGTGGGCGGGGGCTCCGGCGGCGGGGCGACGTCGTCGTCGACGTCGGGCGCCGGCTCGATCGGCGGAGGCGGCGCCTCGTCGGGGACCGGCGCCGCGAGGTCCTCCACCGGCGGCAGCGGCGGCGGTTCGACGGCGACGTCCTCGAGCACCTCGGGCGTCGCGTCGGGCGGGGCGGCGTCCTCCGTGGGGAGGTCGAACGCGATCGTCCCGACGGCGTCGGGCGGCCCCGCGCGCGGGGGCCGGCGGACCGCGGACGCGCCGAGGGCGAGCAGCCGCACGTGGAGCGTCCACGACGCGACGATCGGCCCGGGGGGGGACCGCGAGGCCCGGCGGCCGCCGGGCCTCGCGCGCCGCGCGCCGGGATGCGTCGCGGGCGGGGCGGGGAGGG
>JAEUHO010000334.1 GCA_016795345.1 Planctomycetia bacterium
GGCCCGCGCCCTACGGGCTTCCGTGACCTTCCGCGCCGCCGCCATCGCGGACGGTGTCAGGGTCATCGCGCTGAACGCGCGTCGGCGCGACCGGCGGGCGGGCACAAGGCCCGCGTCCGACGGGCCGCGGCGTCGGTCCACCATGGGCGTCGGTGCGCGTCCGGCACGCGCCGATCGGTTTTCGGTCCGGAGGAAGATCTCGCGTAGAATGCGCCAAAACCACCCGTGGCGCGTATTCCCGTAGGGGCGGCCCTCGCGGCCGCCCGCCGATCACGGGGCGCGTTCGACTCCCACGGGGGCGGGTTCCAAGCGCACGGCGCGGCGCGGATCGCGCGGGCCAGATCGTAACGCGCAGGTCGCGAGGCGCAGGTCGCGAGGCGCAGATCGCGAGGCGCAGATCGCGAGGCGCAGATCGCGAGGCCCGGCGCGGGCCGGGCCTCGCGGTCCCGAGGGTCGCGGTTCCGAGGGTCGCGGTCCCGGGACTACATGCCGTACAGGTGGCCCGTGTGGACGGGCTTGCCCATCAGCTTCAGGTAGTAGAAGAGCTGCGCCTTGTGCGTCGCGAGGTGCGCGTCGATCATCATCAGGCACTGCTCGCCGAGCAGCAGCTCGGTCGGGTCCCACGGCGCCGCGACCTTCTTCGTCGCGAGGTCCGACTCGCCGGCCTTGGCGACCATCTCGAGCGCGGTCCGGTGGTCGGCCTCGATCCGCTTCACGGCGTCCGCGACGGACTTCACCGTCGGCAGCTTCTCCGCGGGCGGCAGCCCCGTCTCGGTGCTCGAGTCCTCGCCGCCGCCGTCCGCTCCGCCGTGGCCCCAGTCGCCGGTCACGAAGCCCTTCATGCAGTGCCCGCCCGCGTTCGTCAGGTGCTCGAGCAGCTGCCCGACCGTCATCCAGTTCGTGCCCGTGGCGGGCTTCCACGCCAGCTCCTTGTCGTTCAGCAGCTTCACGAGCCCGAGCGTCGCCTTGTAGGTCGAGTCGGTGTGGCGGGTGATGACGTCGGTCCAGGGGAGGGCGGGCTTCGACATGGGGGGGCCTTTTCGTCGGCGGCGGGGCGCCGGGTTGGGGGGGATGCCGATACTAACAAGAGCCTATCACGCGATGGGGCGTCGTCAAGGGGCGGGTCGCCGGCCGGACTGACGCGGTCCCGTCCCGGGAGGTCCGACCGGCGCGTGCCGGGCGCGTCCTACGATGACGCCGTGCCGCCGACCGCCCCCTCCGACCTCGCCGCCAAGGTGGAGCGCCTGCCGGCGTCGCCGGGCGTCTACCTGTGGAAGGACGCCGACGGGCGGGTGCTGTACGTCGGCAAGGCCGGCGACCTCCGCGCGCGGACGAAGTCGTATCTCGCCGGCCGCGACACGCGCCCGCTCGTCCGGCTCCTCATGCGCCGCGCCGTCGACGTCGACGCGATCCCGACCCGGACCGCGTCGGAGGCGCTGATCCTCGAGAACTCGACGATCAAGCGCGAGCAGCCGCCCTACAACCTGCGGCTGAAGGACGACAAGGCGTTCCTCGTCGTGCGCGTGGACCGCGACCACCCGTTCCCGCGGCTGCGGCTCGTGCGCCGCATCCGCAAGGACGGCGCGACCTACTTCGGGCCGTTCGCCGAGGCGCGCTCGCTGCGGCAGACGCTCACGTTCCTCCGCTCGCTCTACCCGCTGCGCTCGTGCAGCGACCGCGAGCTCGCCGAGCGCGAGCGCCCCTGCCTCTACCACCAGATCGGGCGCTGCGCGGCGCCCTGCGTCGGGAAGGTCACGCCCGAGGAGTACGCCGCGATGGTGGCGGGCACGCTCGCCGTGCTGCGCGGGCGCGACGACGGCGTCGCGGCGGGCCTGCGCGCCGACATGGAGCGGGCGGCCGACGCGCTCGACTTCGAGCGCGCCGCGCTCTTCCGCGACCGGCTCGCGGCGCTCGAGGCGTCGGTCGCGCGCCAGCAGGCCGTCACGCCCGACGGCGTCGACCGCGACGTGATCGCCGTCGCGACCGGGCCCGGGACCGCGCTCGTCGCGGTGTTGTTCGTCCGCGACGGCCACCTCGTCGCCGTGCGCACGTACCCGCAGCGGACCGACCTGCCGCGCACGGACGTGCTCACGGGCTTCCTCGCGTTGTTCCACGCCGGCGGCAAGCTCGTCCCGCCCGAGGTGCTCGTCGAGGAGGCGCCCGACGACGTCGCGGGCCTCGAGGAGGTGCTCGGCTCGCTGCGCGGCGGGCCCGTCGCGGTGCGGGTGCCGCAGCGCGGCGCGGGCCTCGAGCTCGTCGAGCTCGCCCGGCAGAAGGCCGCCTTCGCGCTCCAGGAGCACGGCGTCTCGTCGCGGCAGGCCGCGGCCGCGCTCGCGGCGCTGGCCGACCGCCTCGGCCTCGCCGCCCCGCCGCGCCGCATCGAGGGGTACGACCTCTCCCACACGTCGGGCCACGAGCCCGTCGCCGCCATGGCGGTGCTCACCGACGGCGTGGCCGACCCCGACGCCTACCGCCACTTCGCCATCCGCGAGGCCGCCGGCGGCGACGACTACGCCGGCATGGCCGAGGTGATCGGCCGCCGCTTCGCGAAGGGCCTCGCGCTGGGCGCCCTGCCCGACCTCGTGATGATCGACGGCGGCGCGGGGCAGGTGGAGGCCGCGCTCGCCGCCATCCGCGCCCTCGGGCTCGAGCCGCCGCCCCTCGTGGGGCTCGCCAAGGCCCGCCGCCGCGGCGGCACGACGACCGACGAGCGCATCGTGCGGCCGGGCGTCGACGAGCCCCTCGTGCTCGCGCCGGACGACCCCGCCCTCCGGCTGCTCGTGCGGGTGCGCGACGAGGCGCACCGCTTCGCCGGGCGCTACCAGCGCAAGAAGCGCAGCGAGGCCGCCACCGGCACGGTGCTCGACGGGATCCCCGGCCTCGGCCCCCGCCGACGCAAGGCCCTGCTCGAGCGGTTCGGCTCCGTCGAGGGCATCCGCGCCGCCGCCATCGAGGACCTCGCGACCCTGCCCGGCGTGGGGGAGCGGGTGGCGCGGCTGCTGCGGGAGCGCCTCGACGCGTGACGCCGTTGGGCCCGCGGCGGCCCCCGGGTATCGTCCGCCGGATGACGTCGCCGTCCCCGATGACCTCGCCGCGCGCCGGCAACCCGCGCGCGCTGTCGCTCCTCTACCTCGCGATCTTCGCCACGCTGCCGGGCCTCTCGATGACGCTCGCGGGGTTCCATCCCGCCTCGGCGCCGATGCTCGGGCTCATGGTCTACGGCGCGTGCGTCGTCGCCGCGGCGTTCGTGCTCACGTGGGCCGCGGAGGTCGCGGAGGGCGAGATCGGGTCGGGCCTCGCGGTCGTGTTCCTCGCGCTCGTCACCGTGCTGCCCGAGTACGCCGTGGACGCGCTGCTCGCGTGGAAGGCCGGGTACATCGCCGAGTACCAGCACAAGGCGCTCGCGAACATGACCGGCGCCAACCAGCTGCTCATCGGCGCGGGCTGGCCCGTCGTCGCGCTGATCGTGTGGTACCGCCAGGGCGCCCGCGGGATCGCGCTGCGGCGCCAGCGCTCCGGCGACGTCGTCTGGCTGCTCGTCGCCACCCTCTACAGCCTCCTCCTGCCGCTCAAGCGCGGCGTCTGCTGGTACGACGCCGTGGTCCTCTTCGGGATCTACGCGCTGTACGTACGGTCGTCCGCCGGCGACGACGAGGACGAACACGACGTCTCGACCCTCGTCGGCCCGCCGCGCGTCATGGCCTCGTGGTCGCGCCCGCGCCGCCGCCGCTGGATGGTCGTGTTGTTCGTCTGGGCGGCCGGCGCGATCCTCGCCTCGGCGGAGCCGTTCGCGGAGTCGCTCATCGAGGCCGGCCACAAGCTCCACGTGGACGACGTCCTCCTCATCAAGTGGCTGGCCCCGCTGGCCTCCGAGGCGCCGGAGTTCGTCGTCGTGATCCTCCTCACCCTCCGGGGCCGCGCCGAGATGGGCATGGGCGCGTTCATCTCGAGCAAGGTGAACCAGTGGACGCTGCTCGTCGGCGGCGTCCCCGTCGCGTTCTGCCTGTCGAGCGCCGTGCACGGGTCGGGGTTCGGCGGGTGCCTGCCGCTCGACGGCCACATGCAGGCCGAGCTGTGGCTCACCGCCGCGCAGGGCCTCTACGCGGTCGCGACGATCGCGGACCTCAACTTCTCGCTGGGCCAGGCCCTGACGATCCTCGGCCTGTTCCTCGTGCAGTTCGTCGTCACGCTGCTCCTCTCCACCGGGCTCCTGCGCGGGCTCGGGTTCGGCCCGGAACACGAGCAGCCGTTCCACCTCGCGTGCGCCGCGGCCTACGGCCTGCTCGCCGTCGAGCGGTTCGTGCGGCAACGCCACCACCTCCTCGCCCGCTGGCGCGACGTGCGCCACGGCGTCCCCGCCGAGGTCGCGCCGAAGGTGGGGGAGCGGCATGCGCCGGACGAGCACGACGCGTAGGAACGCGTCGTGCTCGTGCGGCGATCTCTCCTCGCCGCGCTGTATCTCCTCGCCGCGCTGTTCCGGGACTCGCTGCGACGCGCCTCGTGGATCGG
>JAEUHO010000234.1 GCA_016795345.1 Planctomycetia bacterium
GCGGCATCGAGGACGCTGCTCTTCCAACGCGCCCTCTCCTGCGCAGTCGCCGCGAAGCCGCCGGAGTACTGGCGCCTTGTCGGCCGTACGTCACCTCGCGTCCCACTCCCCACGGCAGCCTGAGCGAAGCGTAGGCCTCTCTTGCACGTTTGCACGATCGCCCTCGATGTTCTGCCCTTGTACTTGATACTGCATCCTTTTACTTGTCGTCCTATCGGACTGTGGAGTTTAACTACGCGGACCGGAAGGTTGATGAGGCGATGGCGAACCAGCATGTCGATCTGCCCTGTGGCCTGTTCATAGTAGAGGGTTGATTGAGACGCTGGGAACATCATTGCCTTCGTGATGACGATCAAGGCGCGGATCGGCTCGCCGCCGAGTCGCTGTCCTGCGCGGTGGAGAATCTCGGTCCTAACGACGTTGTTGATGAGGAACGGGTAATTGGAGAACTGCGCCTCGCAGACGATCCCGTGCTTGAGCAGGTCGACGCCGAGCCCGAGAACCCGAACATCTGATGCGATTTGTACGTTAGGCTTCCACCGTCGCTTCGAAAGTTTCGCCTTGAGATAGGCGTTGCAGCCGATGGGATCGAAGATCGGCGTCCCCTTGATGCCCTTCTCCCGAGACGCCTTCACAGGCAGCGGCATCCCGCGTACGACCGCCTCGATGTCGCGCCATGCGGGATCCCTCGCGAGGGTGCGGGCCGCGCCGTTGAAGTCCGTGAAGTCGAGGAGCATGGTGACGCGGGACCATAGTTGTCGCCGCCGCTCGGCGCTAGATAGACTGAGACCTAACAGCCATGCCGAAACCGACGCCGACGCGAAGGTCAAGAACCCGCCACCCCTCGAAATCAGCCAAGAAGTTGGCCGAGAACTGGAACGGGCTGCCGCCGGCCGAGAGGGCGCGGCAAGTTCGGACGATGCGGCGGCGTAGGCAGCCTGGTCCGAAGCCTCCGCCGCCCCTCAAGATCGAAGGTGAACCGATGGCGGCTTTGCGGCACTTTCTCAGGTTCCGACCGCCCGCGAAGTAGGGGTGAACAGATGCCTCGAGATCAGTACCCGCCTCGTCCTGGGCTGGGTCCGCTGCACGCGACCCCCGAGCCCGATGCGATCTACTGCCCTACCTGCGTTGCACACCTACGGCCCGTACCGAGCAACGAGCAACCGCGCGGAACTTCGCACCACTACGAGTGCGAACACGGCCACACCTGGGAGATTAACCGCATTCCGACGCCGGCGACCGGGCGGCAGTGGAACGGCGCTCGACCGGCGTGGGACCGCGAAACCTACCCGCCGCCCACGCAGCCGTAGCCTCTACTCAACCTCCGAGTCCCGTCGGCGGACTCGGACCGCCGTCGGCGCGGGGGGGGCGGCGAGCGCGGGCTACTTCGGCGTGTCGGGCGCCGCGGCCTTCGCCTTCGCGGCGTGGTCGGCGCGCAGGCGCTCGGCGAGCTCGCGGATCCGCTGGGCCGACGACTTCATCGGGGCCCAGCCGAACCAGTGCATGTAGTCCGGGTTCGCGTGCATCGCGCCCTGGAACGCCTTCTGGCGGTGGAACAGGAACATCCGGTAGAGCTCCTGCTCGATCTCCGTCGGCGACTCGTAGAAGAGGAGGAGGTCGGGGTGCTTCGGGCCGTCCGCGGTCCGGGGCAGGATCTCGTCGGCGTAGAGGTCCTCGACCACGCGGACGGACTCCGCGAGGAGGTGCGTCGTCTCGCGCACGATCTGGTCGGCGTTGTCGAGCTGCGCCTGGCCGAACGAGTACGAGTGGCACTTCGCGCACGTCTGGAGCATCTTCTCGCGCGCGAGGTTGAACGAACGGGCGTCGAGCCGCGCCAGCTGCAGGTCCTGGATCGCCTTCACCCGCGCGGCCATGCCGGCCTCGTCCCGGCCCCACGGGCCGAGGGCGCGGACGATGGTCATCGTGTCCTTCGTCCACGTGTCGTCGGGGACGGGGAGGCGCAGGCCCAGGAAGCCCCAGCCCGTGATCACCGCGTGGTCGCCCTCCTGCATGTGGCAGGTCTGGCAGACGGGGGCGCGGCCCTTCTCGCCCTGCAGGTGGTGGACGACGCCGTGTTTGGCCGAGCGCCACATCTCGTACTGGCTGTGGTCCTCGCCCATGTGGCACGTCTCGCACGCCTCGGGCTTGCGGGCCTCCTCCTTCGAGAAGAGGTGGCGCGTGTGGCACGCGTCGCACTTGCCGACGCTGCCGTCCGGGTTCTTCCGGCCGACGGAGTGGCACGACGCGCACGCGGCCTTCCGCACGCTCTCGGGTTGCAGCGCCAGCATCGGGATCGCCTCGATGGAGGCCTCGCCGAGCGCGTGTTTGCCCGCGGAGAACTGCTCCACCTGCTTTGCGTGGCACTCCGCGCAGACCTTCGGCGTGGGGCGCTTCGCCTTCGCGGCGTCGTTCTCGGTCTTGTGGTCGCTGCCGTGGCACGTCTCGCACGCGACCGGCGTCGCGGCCTTCGCGTGCGTGCTGTCGCGCCACTGCTGCACCACGCCGGGGTGCAGGCGCTGGTGGCACTCGATGCAGCCCGGGTCGGGCGGCGGGCCCGCGACGGGCGACGCGGGCGCCGGTGCGCCGCCGGGTGCGTCCGCCGCCTGCGTCGCGCGCATCACGGTCGTCGCCGCGACCGCCACCACCACCGCCGCCCCCACCCACGGGATCGTGCGCATCGGAGCCTCCACGCGGGACCCGTCGCCGGGTCGATGTCCCGAGTATCGCCCCGTGGGCCCGCGCGCGCACGCGCGGACGCCGCGCGCGCGACGACGATCGGGGAGGACTACGGTCCGCTTTCCGCGGCGGGTACCGTCGCCGCCGTGACGTCCGCACCGCCGCCCGACCCCGTGCCCGCGATCCGCCTGCCTTGGGTGCGCGCGTTCGCGCTCGGCCGCGTCTTCGCCGTGCTCGGCATGCAGACGCTGCTCGTCGCGGTGGGCTGGCAGCTCTACGAGCGCACGGAGAGCGCGTGGGCCCTCGGCCTCGTCGGCGTGTTCGAGCTGATCCCGGTCCTGCTCCTCTTCGTGCCCGTGGGGCACCTCGTCGACCGCAGCCCGCGGCGGCGCATCGCGATGTTCGCGCACGCGCTGCTCGGCCTCGCGTCCCTCGGCTTCCTCGCCACCACCGCCTCGGACGCGCCGATCTGGTGGACGTGGGCCCTGCTCGTCGTGGTGGGCGTGGCGCGCGCGTTCGCCGCGCCGTCCGTCGGCACCATCCTCCCGCAGCTGCTCGACCCGCTGCAGTTCGCGCACGCGAACGCGTGGATGTCGGCGGCGTTCCAGGTCGCGTCGGTCGCGGGGCCCGTCGTCGGCGGCGCGTTGATCGACGCCACCGGCGGCGCGCGCGCGGCGTTCGTCGCCGGCGCGGTCGGGCAGGCCGTGTTCCTCCTCTGTCTCCTCCGCGTGCCGAAGCCGCCCGTGCCGACGGTCGTCGCCGGCGGCCGCGGGATCGCGGCTCTGTTCGCGGGCTTCTCCTTCGTGCGGCGCACGCCCGTCTTCCTCGCCGCGATCACCCTCGACCTCTTCGCCGTGCTCCTCGGCGGCGCCACGGCCCTCCTCCCGATGTTCGCGAAGGACGTGCTCCGCGTCGGCGCGACCGAGCTCGGCTGGCTCCGCGCGGCGCCCGGGCTCGGCGCCCTCGTCACGGCCATCGCGATCACGCGGATGGCCCCGTGGCGCCGGCCCGGCCGCGTGCTGCTCGCCGCGGTCACCGGGTTCGGCGTCGCGACGGTCGGGTTCGGGCTGTCGCGGAACCTCGCGCTCTCGCTCGGCTGCCTCTTCCTCACCGGCCTCTTCGACGGCGTCAGCGTCGTGATCCGCATGACCCTCGAGCAGATGGTGACGCCGGACGCGCTGCGCGGGCGCGTGGCCGCCGTGAAGTTCGTCTTCATCGGGATGTCGAACGAGCTGGGCGGCTTCGAGAGCGGCGCCGTGGCCGCCGCGTTCGGACCCGTCGCGTCCGTCGTGATCGGCGGCGTCGGGACGTTGCTCGTCGTCGCGGCCGTCGCGTCCAGGTGGCCCGCGCTCGCGCGGATCGGCCCGCTCGCGACGCTGCGCCCCGCCGACGACGCCGCGCCGGTCCCGCCGCCGGGTTGACCCGCGGCCGAGCGGGCCTCGCGTCCCCCCGCGGCGACCGGGCCTCGCGTCCCCGGGAGCGGCGTGCGGTCAGCGCCCCGCGGCCTCGCGCGCGGCGGCCTCGCGGGCCAGCGCGCCGTCCACCGTCGGCTCGGCGCGCGGCACCTGCTCGGGGCCGATGGCCACGTCACCGACGAACGTCGCGCCGGGCTCGAGCGAGAGGCTCGCGCCGCGCAGGCTGCCCTTCACCTGCGCGGACTTCGCGATCCGGATCGACGACAACGAGACCACGTCGCCCTGGAGGACCCCCTCGACCTCCAGGGCGTCGGCGCGGACCGCGGCGTAGACGATGCCCTTCTTCGTGATGCGCATGCGGTTCGCCGTCGCGAACCGCCGCACGGCCACGTACTCGGCCACCACCATAGCCTCGGTGATCACGCGGGTGTTGCAGTGACGACAGTTGACCGACTTCGCCGTCTCGTCGACGTCGAGGGGAAGGTCGCACTGCGTGCAGAGGATGTGGCGGACCGCCACGCGCGGGCGCCGGCCGGGTCGGCGCTAGTGGCGTGCCGCCGCGACGGGCGGGGCCGCCGGGCGCGCCACGCCGTCCGCGGGCCGTGTCGCGGGGGCGCCGGGCGCGCCGAGGTTCGGCCCGACCTCGCACCGCCCGACGAACGACGCGCCCTCGACGACGAGCAGCTTCGCCGCGCGCACGTCGCCACGCAGCTGCGCGGTGGCGCGGAGCTCGACGCGGTCGTCGGCCGTGAGGTTGCCGTCCACCTGGCCCTCGAGGGCCACGCTGCCGGACTTCACCTCGGCCTTGAGCTTGCCGCCCTTGCTGACGAAGACCTTGCCCGACGTCTGGATCGAACCCTCGAACTGACCGTCCACGCGCACGGCGCCCTGGAACGTCAGCTCGCCCTTGAACTGGGCGTCCGGGCCGATGACCGTCGTGAACTCTTCGGGTTTGGTCGAAATCGAATCCGCCATGAGCGTTCTCCCTCGGGGGACGACCGCCCAGCACCGCAGGCACCCGCGGAGAGCCTACCCGCGAGGGGGGCCCCCGTGGCCGCGTCCCGGCGTCCGCCGGCGCGCGGAACTCCCTGCCGGGCGATCCGGGGCGCGGGTACGCGAGGCCCGGTGGCCGCCCGCTGGGGGTCACCGTCGCGGGAAGACGACCTCGCGCCGGGTGCCACCGCGCGCGAACCGCACGACGCGGCGCCCGTCCTCGATCACGAGGAACGCTCCGGACGCCTCGAGGGCCACCGGCCGGTAGCGGCCCGGGGGGGTGAGGCGTTCGATGCGTCCGGTGGAGATCGTCAGCAGTGCCAGCGAGGACGCGCACTCGATCCCCAGCGCGCAGGGTCGGAACTCCAGGACCACGGCGTCCTCGGCCGCGCGGCCGTGCGCTCGGACCTCGACGAACCCGTCGAGCAGCGAGGTCTCGGCATCGACGGCGCGCTCCGCGTCCGTCGCCAGGTCCCACAGCCGCAACGTCCGGCGCCCGTCCGCCCCGCGCCGATGCAGAAGGAGGGTCCCCGGCTTGGCGACCTCCACGTCGATCAAGTCGGGCTGCGGGACCCGTTGCTCGACCGCCCCTGCGCCGGCCGACGCGGATCGCAGTCTCACGCGCTCCCAGGGGGGGAGCGCCGCGAGGTCCGCGCCCGCTGGCCACGACCGCCATAGCACCTCGGTTGCCGAGAGCCAGACTGTCTCGCTCCCGCCGTCGTCGGACTCCGGCTCGGCGAGCGCTCGCGCCTCGGTGACACCCTCCGCGTCGACCTGGACGCGAAGCACCTCGTATCTGCGTCCGTCCCTGAAGACACGGAACGCGCCGTCCGCGAGGACGTGGGCCGATCCGCTGACGAGGGCGCCCGGGTGAACCGGCGAGGGTGCTTCGTCTCCCTCGCGCTCGACGCCGCCGAACACGCCGTACACGCGGCGGCCGTCCGGGAGGCGGACGGGGGCGAACGCCCGCGCCACCCCGCGCGCCGCCGCCACCGTCTCCGCGTTGCGGGTGCCATGCCGCGCGACGTAGGTCGCTTCGTCGTCCCCACCGCGGATCCAATGAAGCTGGTCGTCGGCGAGAACGGTCCACCTCTGCTCGTTGGGGCTCCGGGCCGTCCACGGAGTCGGCGCGAACCACTCGTCGGACGTGCCGGGCACGCGGACGAAGACGCCGACGCGTGCGTCGCGCAGGGCGCCGTCCTCGACGCGGACGATCCAGGCCTGCGCCGGGAGCCTTCGCTCGGTGCCGAATTCCTCGGCGCGCGACCAGGAACTGCAGCCCCGCGACACGGTCAGGTAGAGGCGTGACTCGCCGGTGCCGAGGTCCGCGTTCTCCACGCAGAGGTCGGGCCACGACGGGTCGGGGGTCCGCCACGTGTCGATGGCAGAGGCGGTCCCCACCGACGCCGCGACGACGAAGGGCGCGCCCACGAGCGCCACCCGCAGCGCGGTCCGCCGCGTCGCGTGGAGGGACACACGCCCCCAGCGCCACGCGATCGTGGCGAGGACCAGCGCGAAGCCCGCCACGCCGACGATCGCGGGCACGGACGTCGTCGCGGGGAACGCGAACCAGCCCGGCTCGAGGCCGTGCATCACCAGGAACGGTGCGGCGGCCGTCGCGAGGAGCAGCCCGCCCGTCAGCGCGCCGGGGACGCGGTGCGACAGCACCGACCCCAGGACCGACCAGGTCGTCGCGACGAGCGCCGCGAGGACGGACGCGATCGGCATGGGCACGCCGTAGAGCTCGATCGGCGCCGTCAGCCGCGGCACGCGCGTCTCGGCGGGCCAGAGCCCCACGACGAACCGCTGGGCGGGCCCGAGACGGGCGTACGGGTCCGGGACGCCGGTCATCGCCGACAACCCGTGCCGCACCGCCTCCTCGACGCCGAGCGCGAGCGCGCACGCGAGGCCGAGCACGAGCAGCTTGGCGGGCAACGCGGCGCGGAGCGCGCCCGGCGTGCGGAGGACGAGGGCGTGGGCCGCCCCGAGGTCCCGGGCGAAGAGGCGCGACCCGACGACGACCCCGACGAGGGCCACGGCGTAGCCAGGGAACGGGTGGAGGTCGCGCGGCGCGGTCGCGTCCGGGAACGCGACGAACGGGACGGCGGTCCCGAGCGCCACCACGACGAGCCCGAGGAGGAGCGTCCTCCGCTGCTCGCGGAGCTCCTTGCGGCACCAGGCCCGGAACGCACCCATGGTTCGCCTCCCTAGCCGGGCCGCACGGCGGCGGCGAACGTGGAGCGCAGCGCCTCGCGGCGCGAGCCGGCGCTCCCCGGCGACGAGGCCTCGTCCATCGCGAGGTCCCGCAGGACGCGGCCGTCGGCGAGCACGAGCACGCGGTCGCCGAGCCGGGTCGCGACGTCGAGGTCGTGGGTCGCGACGAGCACCGTGCGCGGCGCCGTCGCGAGCGCGTCCACGACGGCGCCGAGGACGTCATCGTGCGCGAGCGGGTCGAGGCCGCCGAACGGCTCGTCGAGCAGGAGCACCTCGGGGTCGTGCCCGAGCGTCGCCGCGAGCATCGCCTTCGTCGCCTCGCCGCGGCTCATCTGCCGGAACGAGCGGTCCGACGGGACGCGCAGCCGCGCGAGCAGCGCCTCCGCGCGCGCGTCGTCCCAGCGCGGGTGGTGCGCCGCGAGGAAGCGGTGGAGGTCGCGGGGGCGCATCCAGCCCCAGGCGTCGGGCGCGTCGGGGACGAGGCCCAGCCGTTGGTTCACGCGGTCGCGTGCGTGCACGGGGTCGAGCCCCAGCACGCGCACCGTGCCGCCCGCGGGCCGCAGGAGGCCGGCGAGCAGGCGCAGGAGCGTCGTCTTGCCGGCGCCGTTCTCGCCGAGCAGCACCGTCGTCGTCCCCGGCGCGAGCGAGAACGTCACGCCGTCGAGCACGCGCCGGCGGCCCCAGGCGTACGCGAGCCGCTCGACCTCGACCGTCGCGGTCGGGTTCATCGTCGTCCCCCCTTCCCCTCGGCCGCGCGCGCCGGCGCGGCCTCGCCCGCGCGCTCCACCGCACGGGCCACCGCATGGTGCGCCTCCTCGAGGACGTCCGCGCCCGCGTGCCCCGCGCGGAGGGCCTCGGCGAGCGCCCGGCGCAGCGCGCCGAGCGTCTCGCGCCGCCGCTCGCGCCGCGCCACGTCGGGCCCCTTCGCCGTCACGAACACGCCGGTGCCGGCCCGGCCCTCGACGACCCCGAGGGTCTCGAGGTCGCGCCACGCGCGCGCCACCGTGTTCGGGTTCACGAGCGCCGCGGCCGCCGCGTCGCGCACGCTCGGCAGCCGGTCGCCCGCCGCCGCGGCGCCCGACGCGACCGCGTCGAGCACCTGCTCGACCAGCTGGCGCGACGGCGGCGTCGGCCGGTCGAGGTCCACGCGCAGGGGGATCCGTGCGTCCATCGCGCTCCTTGATGTACTACTGTACTAGTACAGCAGGGGAGTGCAAGGGGCCACGCGGGGCATGGCCGGGCCCGGGGGGGGCTACGTCGCGAGGCGGCGGTAGGCGCGGTCGAAGTAGAGGAGGGGGCCCTCGGCGGCGTCGCGGACGGCGGTCGCCGTCACCTCGCCCAGCACGAGCACGTGCGTGGCCGTGTTGTGGAGCGCCGAGACCTTGCACTCGAGCCATGCGGCCGCGTCGGCGAGCACGGGGACGCCCGACGGGCGCACGTCGACCCGCGAGCCCTCGAACCGGTCCGCGTCGGGCGGCAGGCCCCACCCCGAGAACCGCGCGGACGCCGCCTCCATCGACGCGCCGAGGATCGACACGCCGAAGTGGCCCGACCGGCGCAGGTGCGCCAGCGTCTCCGCGCCCTCGTGGAGCGAGACGAGCACGGTCGGCGGCTCGAGGCTCACCGAGAGGAACGCGCTGACCGTCATGCCCGCGCGCCGGCCCTCGTAGGCCGACGTCACGACGGTCACGCCGCTCGCCCACCGACGCATGGTCGCGCGCAGGGCCTCGCCGAGGGGATGGGGCACGGGGTCGCTCCGGAGGGAGGCGCCACCCTACGCGAACGGTCCCGCCGGGGAAGCCCCCGACGCCCCGCCGACCGGTCCGAGGCGTCCGCCGTACACTCCGCCGGTGCACATCGACGACCTGCGGCGCGACGTCCGGCCGGGCGGCTGCCGCGTCTCGGCCCGGCTCGTCGCCGAAGGCGGCTACACCGGCCCCGCGCGCGTCTGGTTCGAGACCGACCCCGCGTTCGCCGACGACCTCGAGGCCGCGCCCGAGGCGTTCCTGCTCGTCGGCGCCGCGGCCGCGGTGCGCCACGGCGAGCCCCGCGTCACCATCGACGCCCCGGTCTGCCCGCGTTTCGTCGCCGGCCTGGGCGACGTCCTCCGCCTCTTCCACGCGTGGGAGCCCGCGTTCCGCCCCGTGCCCGTCGAGCCGCGCGGCGGGCTCCTCGCGCCGCGCCCGCGGACGCCGCCCCGCGCGGCCCTCTTCCTCTCCGGCGGCGTGGACAGCCTCTCGCTGCTCCGCACCCACCGGGCGGCGCTGCCGGCCGGCCACCCCGCCGCGTTCGCCGACGCGCTCCACGTCGTCGGCCTCCACCCCGACGACGTCCGGGGCGACGCCCCGGAGCCCGAGCGGTACCGCGCCCACCTCGAGCAGCAGGCGCGCCTGCGGACGCTCTGCGACGCGACGGACCTCGCGCTCGTGCCCGTCCGCACGAACGCCCGCGCGCTCTGCCCCGACTTCCACGCGTGGAAGTACCTCCAGTTCGGGCCGTCGATGGGGGCCGTCGCGCACGTCCTCCGCCGCCGCGTCACCGACGTCTGGCTCGCGTCGCACGGCTACGGCGCGGCGCAGGGCCGATACTCGTCGCACCCGCTCGTCGACCCGAGCCTCTCGTCCGGCGCGGTCACGCTCCACACCGGCGAGCCGCTCGTCCTGCGCCAGGCGAAGCTCGAGACGGTCGCGGCGTGGCCCGAGGGCCTCGCCGCGCTCCAGGTCTGCCTCACGCACGACCCGCTCCCGCCCGGCGTCGCCAACTGCGGCCGCTGCGAGAAGTGCCTGCGCACGCGGATGAACCTCCTCGTCGCGGGCGCGCTCGACCGCGCGACCACGTTCGCGTCCCGGGGCCTCGACCCGGCGGAGCTCGCGCGCTACTCGCCGCACAGCGACCCGCGCGGCCTCTTCACCGCGCCGCTCGTCGAGGGCCTCGCGCGCGTCGGCCGGCCCGACCTCGCGGCGGCGCTCGGGCGGCGCCTCGCCCACGCGCGGCGCAAGGCGCGCCGTCGCGCGTCGTGGTGGGGCCGCGCGCTACGAAGGTTGCGCGGACGACGTTGACGCACGCGAGGCCCGGCGGCCGGCCGAGGCGGCGCGCGACGCGCGGACCCGGCGCTCGAGGGCGTCGGCGACGAGGTCGGCCGCCGCGTGCAGGGCCGCGAGGGCCACCGCGAACCCGACGATCGAGAGCAGGGTGGGGGTGTGCGTCAGCCCGTGGACCGCGTGCCGCAGCACCCGGCCGGGCCGCGCGAGGACGTCCCAGGAGTTGAGCCGCGGCACGAGGCCGAGCCACACGCCGAGCGCGACCGTCGGCGTGAGCGTGAGGCGGAACGCCGCGCGCGTCACCCCGCGCGCGGCGAGGGCGCGCTCGATGGGCCGGACGGCGGCGACGTACGCCGCGAGGCCGACCGCCCCGTACCCGACGAACAGGGCGCCCCACAACGCCGAGAGGCGGAGCGCCGCGCCGTCGTGGGCCGCGCGCGCGGTGAGGTCGCGGAACGGCGCGTCGAGCACGAAGTGGCGGATCTCGGTCAGGAGATAGGGCGCGTTCGGCAGGAGGAGGAGCCCCGCGGCCGCGAGCGCCACCGTCCCCGCGCGGCGGGACGGCGTGCCGGAGCCCTCGCGCAGCCGGCGCGCGACGGCGACGCCGAACGGGATCGGCAGCGTCGCGAGGAAGAGGTTCCAGAGCGTCCAGGCCATGTCCGACGGGCTCCACGCACGGGAGGAGGAGCATAGCCCCGCCCGACGGCGGCGTCGGGCGGACCCCGGCGGCGGCCGGGCCTCGCGTCCCGGGAGGGGGATGCGGGCGCGACGGTTCCGTGGCGCGGTCAGGCCTGCGCGAGGCGGCGCGCCTCGATCCGCGCCGCCTTGCGCGCGACGAGGCGGGCCGCCAGGTCGCGGGCGCGCTTGCGGCCGAGGGGGCGCAGCCACCGGTCGAGCGGGTGCAACGCCACCTGCCGGTGCCACGCGAGGAACCGGCGCTGCTGCACGAGGTACGGGTCGTCGTCGTCGAGGCCGAAGCGGCGCTGGAAGTGGGCGAGGCCCGCCGTGGTGCCCGCCTCGCTCCAGCGGTGGAGGAAGTAGGGGAGGTCGTCGGCGGCGAGCCGCGTGGGCCGGTCGTAGGTGACGAGCGCGTCCGGCTCCATGACGATCGCGTGGCCCGCGGCCCGCACCGCCATGGAGAAGTCGAGCTGGGCCTCGGTGGCGCCGAGGTAGGCCTCGTCGAGGGGGCCGAGGGCCCGCAGCACGTCGGCGCGCACGAGCATCGCGTGGAACTCGGCCTGCTCGCACGGCCCGCGGCGGACCTCGCGGCGCACCTCGGCGACGGGCCGGTGGAGCGACGCGTGCGACTCGACCATGCGGCGGCGGCCGTCCACGACCTCGACGTGCGCCAGGCCCGCGGCCATGTGCACCTTCGTGTGCAGCGGGCGGTCGACGCAGTAGAGCGGCGCGACGACGGCCGCGCCGGTCGCGACCGCGGCGTCGAGGAGCGCGTCGAGCCAGCCCGGCGCGACGACGACGTCGTTGTCGAGGAAGACGACCCACGGCGTCGTGACGTGCGCGAGGCCGGCGTTGCGCGCGGCGTTCGGGAGCAGCATGCGGCCGTCGCCGACGAGGCGGAACCCGCGGGCGGCGGCGTCGGCCTCGAGGCGGCGGCGCAGCGCGCGCGGGGCCCCGCCGTCGACGACGACGAGCCCGAAGGGCGGCGGCGTCGCGGCGAAGAGCGCGTCGAGGGTCGCGGGCGTCGCGCCGAAGCGCTCGCGCGGCACCACGACGACGGTGACCGGCGGGCGCGTCACGGGCGGGCCCCCGCGCGGTCCGCGGCGAGCGCGCGCCCGAGGAGGAGGCCCTCGTGCAGGCAGGCGTCGGAGTTGACGTAGGCCCAGCCGCCGAAGCGCCCGACGGTGTGCACGTCGTGGCGGGCGAGCCACGCGCGGACGGCGGCGACGCGGGCCGCGCGGTCGGCCGTCGGTAGCGGGTAGCCGTGGCGCACGTCGAGGTCCACGGTGCGCACCACGCGGTCCGGCGACGCGACCTCGCCGAGCGCGACCAGCTCGCGGACGAACCGCGCGGCGAGGTCGCCGGGCGGCGGCGGCTTGTCGGGGGTCGTGCTCACCTCGCCCACGATGACGTGGCGCGGTCGCGCGCGCAACGCCGGCGACGACGTGTGGTTGCGCGCCACCTTGTGGGCCACGCAGCGGTCGTCGGCGACGTAGATCCGCTGCACGTCCGACGTCTCGGGCCCCTCCACGACCGCCGCGACGACGCGCAGCGCCACGGCGCGCAGCCCCGCGACGGCCTCGCGCACGTCGGCGGGGGCCGCCGGCGTCCGCGCGACGAGCTCCGTCAGCGGCAGCGTCGAGACGAGCGTGCGCCACGGCAGCGTCGCGCCGTCGGCGAGCGTCACCGTGCGCGCGACGACGTCGACGCGCGTCACCTCGGCGCGCAGGCGCACGTCGGGCAGGCGCTGCGCGAGCGCGCGGAAGATCGCGCCGAAGCCGCCCTCGGCGGGATACGCGACGACGCTCTCCTCCACGAGCGGCACGCGCCGCGCGGCGGGCCCGGCCTCGCCCGCCGACGGCCGCGGGCTCGCGATGCGCTCGCCCACCCAGTCCGTCGACAACGTGGCGAGGTCGTGGCCCCAGAGCTTGCGGTTGTAGGGCCGCAGGAACACGTCGGCGATGCCCGGGCCGAACCGGCCGACGAGGAAGGCGTCGAGGTGCGGGGCGCCGCGTCCCCCGTCCGCCGACGCGAGGCCCGCCGCGCAACGGGCCGCCGTCGCGGCGTCGAGGGCGCCGAAGTGGCGCTGGAACGGGTAGTCGATGCGGCGGTCGCCGACCTGGCAGACGGCGCGCCGGCGCTGCTCGACCATCGGGACGGCGTCGAGCACGAGCGCGCGGACCTCGGGGTGGGGCGTCCAGAAGGAGTGGCCGCCGACGTCGAGGACCGCGCCGTCCGTCTCGAGGCTCGCGGAGAGGCCGCCGACGTCGCCGCGCCGCTCGAGCACCGTGGCGTCGCCGTCGAGGCCGAGGGCGACCGCGAGGCCCGCGGGCCCGGCGCCGAGGACGAGCGTGCCGCGCGGCGCCGGGGTCACGGGAGGAGCCACGCGCCGCGGCGCGGGTCGGCGTCGGAGGCGATGCGCTGGTAGCGCTCGCCGCGCGCGCGGTACCAGCGGATCCCCGCGCGGAATCGCGCGCGGGGCCCGCGGAGGCACGACCAGCCGTACCGCGCGGCGCCCGCGAGGACGGGCGCGAGGCCGCCGCGCGCCGTGTCGGGGTGGAGGCGGGCCTGCGTGCGGCCGAAGCGGAACGCGCGCCGGAGGAGCCACGGGAGCTCGAGCTGGTGCGCCTCGACGACGTGGCCCACGACGGCGTCGGGGACGTGGACCGACGCGGCGCCCTCGCGCGCGAGGCGTTCGAGGAGCTCGGTCTCGCCGCCCATGAGGTCGGCGGCGCCGCCGCGCGAGCCGACGCTCTCGTCGAAACGGCGTCCCGCCAGCGCGGCCGCGCGGATCGCGTAGTTCGGGCCCAGCGGCAGGCGCGGGCACGGGCCCTCGTGCGGCTGCGGGGCGTGCGCCGCGAACGCGCCGGCCGCGAACGTGTGCGACACGAGCCACGCGGGCGCGCCCGGCGGGTAACGCGGCACGACGGGCCCGCCGAGGATCGCCGCGTCGGGCCACCGGCGCGACGCCTCGACGAGCGCGCGGAGCCAGCCGCGCGCGGGCTCGACGTCGTCGTCGGTGAAGACGAGGAGCGCGCCGCGGGCCGCGGGCAGCGCGCGGTTGAGCGCGCGGTTCTTGCCGGGCGACGGTTCGGTGAACGCGGTGAGCGGCAGGCGGCGCGCGGCCTCGGCGAGGACCGCGGGCGTGTCGTCGCGGCTGCCGTTGTCGACCACCAGGAACTCGTGCGCGAACCCTGCGACGTCGAGCGCCGCGAGGAGGTCGAGGGTCGCGCGCAGCCGTGGCGCGCGGTCGCGCGTCGCGAGGAGGATCGTCGCGTCGGGGGCGGCGGCGGGCGGCACGGCGCGGGAGCGTACGCGGCGCGCCCGCGGAAGTCTCGGCGCGACCGGACGTCGACCGCGCGGCGGCCGGGCCTCGCGTGCGGGCCACCGGGCCTCGCGTGCGGGCGGCCGGGCCTCGCGTCCCGGGAGGGGGGTGCGGGCGCGGGAGGGGCCGGCGCGGCGCCCGAGCGGGCGGCCTACGGGTCGATCACGTAGCCGAGCAGGTACTCCTCGGCGTGCAGGTGGTCGAACGACTTCACGCGGTCGGGCTTGCCGCCGTCGTCGGGCGCGAGGATCGCGGCCAGCGCGCGCACGGCCTCGGGCGCCGCGTCGGTGTCCGGGTCCTCGGCCAGCGCGAGGAGGGCGTCCGCGGGGTGCGTGCGGGCGGCGAGGCGGAGCGCCTCGACGAGGTTCCAGAGCGTGGCCGCGCTGCCGCCCTGCGCCAGACGCGCGGCGAGGGCCGTCGCGTCGTCGCGGCGGCCGAGGAGGCCGAGGCCGATGCCGAACTGGCCGCGCGCCTCGACGTTGGCGGTGCGGTCGAAGTGGCTCCGGACGAGCGGCGCGGAGGCGTCGTCGCGGAGCATGCCGAGGGCGACCGCCGCGTAGCCGCGGGCCTGCGGGTTCGGGTCGTCGGCGAGCGCGCGGCGGAGCAGGTCGGTGGCCTGGCCGGTGCCGGCGAGCCCGAGGGAGATGGCGGCGGCCGCGCGGGTCGTGGCCGCGGCGCGGGGGTCCACGAGCGCGCGCTGGAAGACGGGCGCGGCCTCGGGCGCCCGCGCGATCGCGAGCGCGAGCATCGCGTGCTCGCGGAGGTCGCCGTCGCGGCGGACCTCGGCGAGGAGCAGGCGGACGGCGACGCCGGCCTCGGCGGCGCGGGCGATGCGGCCGAGGCTGATCGCGGCGGCCGCGCGCACGCTGCGGTCGCGCTCGCGCAGGAGGACCCGGCCGAGGCGGACGCACGTCTCGCGCACCGGGACCTCGAGGGCGGCGGTGCGTTCGTCCTGGAGGCGCTCGAGCATCTTCTCGAGGGCTTCCGCGGCCTCCGCGTCGTGGGGCGCGCGCGCGGCGGCGTCGGCGGCGGGCGCGGCCCACGGCAGCACGCCGAGGGCCTGCGCGGCGGCGCGGCGCACCTCGACGCGGCGGTCGTCGAGCATCTGCGTCGCGATGGCCCGCACGTCGAGGCCGCGGCGCGCGAGCGAGGTGAGCGCGGTGGCGCGGTGGGCCGCGGGGCGGTCGAGGTCGCGGACGGTCCGCTCGAGGACGGCGGTGCCCGCGGCGTCGCGGGTCGCGCCGAGGGACATCAGCACGGCCTCGGTGAACGGGGCCTCCCGGCCCTGGTCGGCGCGCAGCAGCTCGACGAGGAGGCCGTCGGCGGCCTCGGGGTAGAGCGTGGGCATCGCGAGGGCCACGAGCCCGCGGACGTGGCTTTCGACCGACGCGTCCTTCGCGATGCGGTGGAGCATGGGCACGAGCGGCGTGGCCGAGGTGTACGAGAGCGCGTTGCCGACGTGCATCGCGTGCACGAGGTTGTGCGTCGTGAGGCCGTGGCGGACGGCCGCCTCCATGTCCGCGGCCTCCGTCGGCGTCGCGAGCCGCAGGGCCGCCGCGACCGCGGCGCCGCGCAGGCGATAACACCCGGCCTCGCGCGCGAGGTCGAGCAGGCGCGCGCGGACCTCGGCGCGTTTCGCCTCGGGGACCGTCGGCTCCGCGTCACCGGTGAGCTCGGCGCGGTGGTCGGCGGGGGTGAGGAACTCGAAGCGGTGCACGGCCCACCAGACCTCCCACGCCGCGTCGTCGCGCGCGGGGGCGCGGCGGGCGCGTTCGCCGGTGTCGTCGCCGGGCGCAGCGCGGTTCGGCGCGGTCGAGGGCGGGGTCGCGCGCGCGACGCGCGGGGGCGCGGGAGGCGGGGGGGCCGGCGGCGTCGCGGGCGTCTCGGTCGGCGTCGTCTCCGCGGGCGGCGGCTCCGCGGGCGGTTCCGTCGGCGTCTCGGGGGCCGGTGCCGGCGGGTCCTCGGGCGTCGTGGGCGGCGGCGGCGTCGTCTCGGGCGCGGGGTCGGCGGGGGTCGTCGGCGGCGGTTCGGTCGGCGGCGGCGGGTCCGACGGGTCGCGGAGGTTCTCGGGGATCGCCCCGACGGGGAGCACGGTCCGCGAGCGACCGACCGGGCCGTCGCACGGCGAACCGGCCGCCGGCGCGACGAACCCCGCGACGGCGAGAAGCGAGAGGAGCGCGACGACCGCGGCCCCCGACCCGACCCCGCGCCCTGCCCCCGACGTACCTCGTGTGCGCATGGGACCCTCCGACCTCGGGTGCGACGGAGTCCGTCGCGCCCACCGTGCGAACGCCGGATCGTCGCCAAGGGTGCGCCGGAAAGCCACACGCCCGTTGCACGAAACGTAACGAGCGACCCCCGGCAGCGCGGCCCCCCCCGGGGGCGCGCGACCGACCGGGCCCGAACGGAAGGCCGGGCGCGGGCCCGGGGGTAGGCTTCCTGAATGCCCCTCGACCTCGCCGCGACCCTGCCCGCCGCGGGCCTGACGCCCGCCGAGGCCGCCGACGTCGCGCGGGCCGCCGACGGGTCGGACGCGCCGGACCTGGGCCCGGGCGACGACGCGCGGTTCGTCCGCGCCTGCGTGGCCGTGGCGGGGGACCCCCGGCTCATGCCCCGGGCCTTGCGTCCCCTGCTGGCCGTCCTCTCCCCGCGGCGAGACCACCTGTCGCCGTTCGCGGCCGCGGTCGCCGCGCACCTGCGGGGCATCGTGGCGTGGCGGCTCGACGGCGACGTGCCGGTGGCGATCGACGAGCTCAACCACAGCCTCGAGGGGCTCGAAACCCTCGGTGGAACCGGGCCTCTTGCCTATGCGGGCCGCGTCCACGACACCCTCGGGCAGCTGCTCCACCACCAGGGCCTGCTCGTGGACGCCCGCGAGGCGTACGAGCGGGCGCTGGCGGCGAAGGAGGCCGGGGGCGACGTCGCCGGGCGCGCGCTCACGCTCGGCAACCTCGGGCGGCTGTGCATGGCCCTCGGCGACTTCCGCGCCGCCGCGCGCCACCTCACCGACGACCTCGCGGTCGTCGAGGCGGCGGTGCCGCCGGCCCCCCGGGTCGTGAGCCAGCTGCTCAACCAGCTCGGCACCTGCCGCACCGAGCTCGGCGAGCTCGACGAGGCGCGGCGGTGCCTGCTCGCCGCCCGGACGGCCGCCCACGCCGTCGGCGACGCGATGGGGGTCGGGTTCGCGGAGGTGGCCCTCGGCCGGCTCGCGATGCGCACCGGCGACCTCGACGGCGGGGCCGGCCACGCCGCAGCCGCCGGCCGTGCGCTGGCGACGCTGCCCGAGACCGCGCCCGGCCACCCCGAGCTCCGCGGCCTCGTCGCGCAGCTCGTCGCGCGGACGCGGTGGGCCCGCGACGACGCGGCGGGCGCGCTCGTCGCCGCCGAGGAGGCGGGGCGCGCGTTCGAGGCCTCGACGCGCGCGACGCCCGTCGAGCGCGCGGAGCTGTTCGAGCTCCACGCGTCGCTCGCCGAGGCGTCGGGCCGCCGGCGCGAGGCGGTCGCGTCGCTGCGCCGCGCGCTGCGCGCCCTCGACGCGACGTCGGCCGAGGCGATGCGCGCGCGCATCGACGACGCGCTGCGCCGGCTCGACGAGACCGCGTGGATGCTCCACGCGAGCGGGCGGTTCGTCGGGCACGCGCAGCTCGAGGAGCTGCTCGGCGAGGCGGGGCGGAGCGGCTTCCGCGGGCACGAGGAGGAGGTGACGGTCCTCTTCAGCGATCTGCGCGGCTTCACGCGCGTGAGCGAGACGCTCGCGCCGGACGTGCTCGTCGAGCTGCTCAACCGCTACTTCGGGCACATGACGCGCTGCGTCGAGCACTTCGGCGGCCGCGTCGACAAGCTGATCGGCGACGCGGTGATGGCGGTCTTCGACGCGAGGCCCGGGACGCCGGGCCACGCCGACCGCGCGGTGGCCGCGGCGCTCTACATGCAGGCCGACCTCGCGCGGTTCAACCGCGCGCTGCGCGGCGTGGGCCCGCTGCGCGCGGGCATCGGCCTCCACGCGGGGCGCGTCGTCGCGGGGCTGCTCGGCTCGCCGCAGAAGCGCTCGTACACCGTGATCGGCGACGTCGTGAACACCGCGTCGCGCGTCGAGGGCATGTCGAAGCTCCTCGACGCGCCCGTGCTGCTGACGGGCGACGTCGTCGCGCGCCTGTCGGAGCCCGCGCGCCTCGTGCTGCTGCCGCTGGGGCTCTACCGCCCCGTGGGACGCAACGCGCCCGTGGCGGTCCACGCGGTCGCGGGCCGCGCCGACGGCAGCCCCGAGGCCCGCGCCGGCGCCGCCCGCGCCGAGGCCGCGCACCTCGCGCTCGCGCGCTTCACCGCCGGCGACCTCGTGGACGCCGAACGCCGCTTCGCCGCGCTGCGCGACGCCCCGGGCGTCGGCCGCGGCGCGTTCGCGCGGATGGCCGCCGAGGCCGCGCGCCGCCTCTCGGGCGGGCCCGTGCCCGCCGACGACCCCGTCCTCGACCTCACGGAGAAGTGACCGTGCCCACCTCCGCCTCGCTCCGGCCCCTGCTCGCCCGCGCCCTCGGGCGCCTCGTCCTCCACGTCGGCGGCGCCGACGCCGGCGGCGGCGACGACCTGCCCGGGCTCGTACGCGCGTACTTCCGCGCGAAGGCCGAGCGCGGCGGCGCCGCCGTCGGCGGGGCGCTGGGCCTGCCCGAGGCCGAGCTGGCCGCGTTCGAGGCCGCGCTGCGCGACGTGGAGCGCACGTCCCGCCGCCTCGCGGAGCCCGCGCCGGGCCCGACGGACGAGCGCAACGCGGTCCTCGCGGGCGTGCGCCTCGTGTCGTGGCTCGAGACGGTCGCGCCGCACGTCCCCGGCCCGCTGCTCGACGGCGAGATCGAGGCCCTCGTCTCGGCCGACGTGGGCCGCAAGCAGGTGCGGGCGCTCGAGCTCGTGGTGCGCAGCCTCGTCACCGAGAGCTACGGCGACCAGGAGCGGCTCCTCGCGCGCCTGCGCGAGGCCCTGAGCCCCAAGGTCGTCGCGCAGTGGCAGGCCGCCGCGGACCGCGGCGACGTGCTCTCGGGCTGCTCGTTCGGCGAGCTCGCGAGCCTCTTCGTCAACCGCGAGGAGTTCGCGCGCTACGAGTCGCTCTACGCCGAGACGCCGTTCCTCACGCTGCTGCGCGAGCGGCGCCGCACGCTGCAGGCCTTCCTCGACGACGTCCGCCGCTTCCGCAACGCGCTGGCCCACAACAAGCGCGTCACGAACGCGCAGCTGACGCTCCTCGACCTCTACTACGAGGAGGTCGTGGGCCCGGTGCAGACCGCGTTCGACCAGGGCCGCACGAAGGTGGACCCTTCGGCGCACCTCGAGGTCGGCCGCGAGGACCTCGACCGGTTCGCGGCGGGGCTCAAGGAGGACGTCGCCGTCGTGCGCGACGACCTCGCGGCGCTGCGCGCCGACCTCGCCGCGCGCCTCGGCGTGATCGCCGACGACACCCGCGCGGTGCGCGAGGCCACGCGCGGCCTGCAGGGCAAGCTCGCGCTCGTGCTCGGCGGCGTGGCGGTGCTCGTGGGCGCGGCCTTCCTCCTGCTGCGCCAGGGCGGCGACACGCGCGCGGCCGTCGAGGACGTGCGCGGCGCGACGGCGCGGACCGAGGAGGCGACGAAGGCGACCACCGACGCGGCACGCGAGGCCCGGGCGGCCGCGGAGCGCACGGAGGCGGCGACGAAGGCCGCCGCCGAGGCCGAGGCCGCCGCGGCGAAGGAGCTCGCGACCAAGGTGGACGCGGGCGCCGCCGCGGCGAAGGAGCTCGCGGGCAAGGTCGACGCGACGGCCGCGGCCGCGGAGGCGAGCGGCAAACGCGTCGAGGCGGCGGCGGACGCCACCACGAAGGCCGCCGACGCCGCCAAGGCGGCCGCCGAGGGCGCGAAGGCCGCGGCGGAGGCCTCGGCCGCGACGACGGAGAAGGTCGTCCACACGCTCGAGAGCCTGAAGGCGGGGTTCGACGCGCTGGCGAAGCAGGGCGGCGTCATCGCCGAGGCCGACCGGCCCGAGGCCCACTACCACAACGCGCGCGTCTACGAGCAGCGCGGCGACACGCCCGCGGCCATGGCGGCCTACCGCCGGTACTTCGCCGCGGCCGACGGGCTCGGCCTGCTCGACCCGCACCTGCGCTACCAGGCCCTGCTCCGCGTGCAGCAGGGGCCCGGCGGCGCCCGCGAGGCCTACGAGGCGATGCGCGCGACGTCGAAGGACGACGTGACGGCGTTCGCCGCGACCCTGCTCCTCGACGGCGAGGCCCGCGTGGCCGCGTTGACCGCCTGGGCGGCGGCGCACCCGACGTTCGCGCCCGCGGCCTACGAGCTGTCGCGCGAGTTCTCCGCGGCGCGCCTCGGCGCGCCGGCCCTCGAGGACCGCCGGCTCGAGCGCGAGCACCTCCGCCGCTTCCTCGAGCTCCGCACGACGGGCAGCTACCTCGCGCACTTCCTCGACCAGAGCGTCGCCGCCGCGCAGGTGGACGACGCCGAGCGGCGGCTCGCCGCCGCGGCGTCGCTCGACGACGCGGTGCTCGCGAAGCCGGTGTCGGTCGTCGCGATGCAGTCGAACCAGCAGTGGACGCTGACGTTCACCTTCGCCGAGCCCGTGAAGGAGATCCGCTGGCGCGCCGGCGGCCAGGGCGAGTTCACGAGCACGGGCTTCCTCGAGGGCTACCAGGCGCCCGGCGGCGGCCCGCTCCCGAAGTACGCGGTCGAGCTGCCCCTCGACGCGCCGCGCACCGAGCTCGAGGTGCGGTACACGGACGCGCGCGGCCGCGACCGCGGGCCGTTCCCGCTCGTGTTCGACCCGGCGGCGCAGGTCGTCGTCGGCGCGAAGCGGGCCCTCGACATGACGAAGTCGTCGTGGCTCTCGTTCCGCGACTACGACGGCAAGGTGCTCCTCTACTTCACCGGGCTGCTCTCGTACCGCGCGGCGTTCGAGGAGATCCGGTACGGCGTCGGGGTCGAGACGCCGGACCGCACGCTGCCGTTCAGCCCGGCGGACCCCAAGAACCCGTACGCGGTCAACACCGACGACGTGCTCTACCTCGAGGTGCCCGCGGGCACGAAGTTCGCGACGGTGCAGCTGCGCTACAAGGACGGCACGACGACCGAGGTCGTGAAGATCAAACGCTAGCCGTTGGGGCCCGCGCCCGCCGCAGCACGGGCCGCTCGACGAACGTCCACGAGAGCCAGGCGGCGGCGTACGACCCCGCGAGCGCGAGCGCCGTCACGAGGGCGACGTCCGTGGCGTCGCGGCCGGGCCGGAGCGCCGCCACGACGCCGAGCAGCACCGGCACGTGCCAGAGGTAGAGG
Organism: Planctomycetia bacterium; assembly: GCA_016795345.1. Classification (GTDB taxonomy): domain Bacteria; phylum Planctomycetota; class PLA2; order PLA2; family JAEUHO01; genus JAEUHO01. The sequence goes on from JAEUHO010000234.1 coordinate 21,647, forward strand.
CCGTAGGAGAGCGTCGCGGTGGCGCACAGCGGCGGGGCGTCGAGAGCGCGGCCGAGGGACCGCGAGCGCGCGAGGCCGACGAGCAGGGCGCCGACGGCCACGGGGAACCCGGGGAACCGGCCGTGGACGCCGGGCAGGTGACGGGAGGCCCAGGCGGCGTCGAGCGCCGCGACCCGCGGGCCGGGCCCGCGCCAGCCGAGCTCGAGCGCGAGCGTGACGACGGCCGCGAGCGCGAGCAGGTCGCCGCCGCGGCCGCGCGACGGCTCGCCCGCGCGCGCGACGACGAACGACCCCGCGAGCACCCCGACGAGCAGGTGGGGGAAGAGGCCGAGGGGCGAGCGCTCGGGCAGCCACGTCGCGGCGAGGCGCACGAGGCCGCTCGCGTCGGCGGGCACGCCGGGCCGCGGCACCGTCGCGACGACGACTGCCTGCGCGGCGAGCACGAGCAGGAGCGCGCCGAGCGTCGCGAGGCGGCCGGCGCGCAGCGAGCGGCAGCGCGAAAGGGCGAGGCCCACGAGCGGCAGCAGCACGTAGAACACCCCCTCGACGCCGAGGGACCAGCACGGGCTGTTGCCCTCGACCGGGAAGTAGGTGACGGGGTGGAACGCGCTCGCGAACGCGAGGCCCGCCGCGAGCCGCACGCCGTCGCGGGCCGTGAACGCCCCGAAGAGGAGGAACGACACGACGAGGCACACCGCGTACGCGGGGACGATCCGCGCGGCGCGGCGGCGCGCGTAGGCGCGCAGGTCCGGCGGCGGCCGGTCGTCGGCGAGGGCCCGCCACCACGGTTGCGCGAGGAGGAAGCCGCTCAGCACGAAGAAGACGACGACGCCGAGGGGCCCGTGGCGGCCGAAGAGCTTCCCGGCCCCGCGGTGCGGCAGGTCGAGCATCAGGACGACGTGGTGCCCGAACACCCAGAGGCACGCGAGCGCGCGGACGCCGTCGGCGCCGGGCAGGGCTCGCGAGGGGGCGGCCTGCGCCGGCGACGGGCCGTCGCGCGCGGGCGCGCGCGGGCGCGGCGGGGACGCGTCGAGGGTCAGCGCGCGCGTTTCCCGTAGGCGAGCTTCGGCCACCAGTCGGCCTGGCCGCCGGCGAGGAGGCCCATCAGCGGGAAGATCGAGCAGTAGTCGTCGCCGGGGCCGAACTCGGCGCGGCCCACGCGGAGGATGCGGCCGTCGGGGGTCCGCGTGAAGGCCGACACGCCGGGCCACGGGTGGCCCTCCGCGTCCTCGAAGCCGAGGTGACGGGCGAACGTCGTGCCCGCGGTGGACGCGACGGGGAACCGCCAGCCGCGCGCCTTCGCGAACGCGCCCACGGCCTTCGGCGCGTCCGGGCTCGTCAGCAGGAACCCGGCCCGGTCGAGGAGGTGGGGGGCGAGGCCCGAGAACCCGTCGGCCCACATCGTGCACATGGGGCAGCGGGCCCCCATGTTGTGGACGACCCAGAGGTCGGTCTTCGCGCCGAACGCGGCGGAGAGCGTGAGGGGCTTCCCGTCCGGGCGCGTGAGCTCGTAGTCGGGGACCTCGAGCGGCTCGACCTTCCGCCGCGCCTTGTCGAGCGCGGCCTTCGCGCGGAAGACCGCCTTCTCCGCCGCGAGCACCTTCCGCTCGACGGCCTTCGCCTTGCGTTCCGCCGCCGTGACGCGCGCCATGGGGTGCTCCTCGTGGGCCCGCCATCCTACGGCGCCCGCGCCCGTGGCGCGCGCGGGGGAGGGCGCGTCCAAAGTACGCAAGGCCCGCGCGCCCGCCTACCGTCGCGGCATGGCCCTGATCGGACTCAACGGCGTCACGCTCGCCCACGGCGGGCCCCCGCTCCTCGACGGCATCGGCCTCCAGATCGAGGACGGGGAGCGCCTCGGCCTGCTCGGGCGCAACGCGTCGGGCAAGTCCACGCTCATGGGCGTGCTGACCGGCGAGGTGGCGGTGGACGACGGCGACGTCACGCGCCGCCAGGGCGTCACCGTCGCGCGGCTGCCGCAGGAGGTGCCCCGCGGCCTCGCCGGCACCGTGCGCGCGCTCGTCGCGGCCGACCTGCCGCCGCGCGAGGAGGCGTGGCGGTCGCGGGCCCGGCTCGACCAGCTGTTCGAGGGGCTGCGCCTCGACCCCGACGCCGACGTCGCGCGGCTCTCCGCGGGCCTCTCGCGCCGCGTGCTGCTCGCGAAGGCCCTCGCGTCGGACCCGGACCTCCTGCTGCTCGACGAGCCCACGAACCACCTCGACGTGCCGAGCATCCAGTGGCTCGAGGAGCACCTGCTCGAGCGCGAGAAGGCCACGTTGTTCGTGACGCACGACCGCGCGTTCCTGCGCCGCCTCGCGACCCGCATCCTCGAGCTCGACCGCGGCCGCCTCACCTCGTGGCCCGGCGACTACGAGAACTACCTCCGCCGCCAGCAGGAGCGCGCCGACGACGAGACGGCGCGGCGCATCGCCGCCGACAAGCTGCTCGCGAAGGAGGAGGCGTGGCGCCGCACCAACGTGAAGGCGCAGCGCAACCGCAACCAGTCGCGCGTCGAGGCCCTCGAGAAGCTCCGCGCGGAGCGCCGCGACCGCCGCGACCCCACGGGCACGGTCCGCATGGGCATCTCCGAGGCCGAGCGCTCGGGGCGGATCGTGTTCGAGGCGACGGGCCTGACCGCCGGCCACGGCGCGACGGCCGTGGTGAAGGGCCTCGACCTCGGCGTCCTGCGCGGCGACCGCCTCGGGCTCGTGGGCCCGAACGGCACCGGCAAGACGACGCTCCTGCGCACCCTCCTCGGCGACCTGCCGCCCCTCGCGGGCCACGTCCGGCGCGGCACCAACCTCCAGGTGATCTGGTACGACCCCCTGAACGCGGCCCTCGACCCCGACAAGAGCGTCCGCGACAGCGTCGCCGACGGCGCCGACCAGCTCGACATCGACGGGAAGCGCCGCCACGTCGTCTCCTACCTCGCCGACTTCCTCTTCGCGTCCGACCGCGCGCACCAGCCCGTGCGCCTGCTCTCCGGCGGCGAGCGCGCGCGCCTCCTCCTCGCCCGCCTGTTCGCCAAGCCGAGCAACGTCCTCGTGCTCGACGAACCCACCAACGACCTCGACGCCGAGACGATGGACGTGCTCGAGGACGTGCTGCTCGCCTACCAGGGCACCGTGCTCGTCGTGAGCCACGACCGCGACTTCCTCGACCAGGTGGTCACGGGCCTGCTCGTCTTCGAGGGCAACGGCAAGGTCCGCGAGGTCGTCGGCGGCTGGACCGAGTGGCAGCGCATCCAGCGCAAGGAGCGCGCGGGCGCGAAGCCCACCGACGCGAGGCCCGACGGGAAGCCCGACGCGAGGCCCGCCGCGAAGCCGGGCGCCCCGGCCGCCCCCGCGCCGAAGGCCTCGCCCAAGGACCGCCGCGAGCTCGAGCGCGTCGAGAAGAAGATCGCCACGCTCGAGGACGAGCAGCGCCGGCTGCACGCGGCCATGGAGGACCCCGCCTTCTGGTCGGGCCCCGCGGACCGCATCGAGACGACGCAGGCGCGCCTCGCGGCGCTCACGCCCGAGCTCGAGGCCGCGTACGCGCGCTGGACCGAGCTCGGCGGCTGACGGCCGCGCCGGCCGCCGGGCCTCGCGTACCCGGGAGCCCGTCCGCGCGCCCGCTGGGCGCCCGCTGGGGGCGGTCCACGGGGCGGGCGTAGCATCCTCCGCCATGCCCCACGCCGCCCGCTCCCCGATCCGCCTGGCCCTCGTCGGCGTCGGCAACTGCGCCAGCTCGCTCGTGCAGGGGATCCACGCCTACCGCACGCGAGGCCCGGCCGACGTCGTGGGGCTCATGCACCCCGAGATCGGGCCGTACCGCGTGACGGACGTCGAGGTCGTGGCGGCGTTCGACGTGGACGCGCGGAAGGTGGGGAAGGACCTGCGCGACGCCGTGTTCGCGCCGCCGAACAACACGCTGGCGCTCGCGCCGGACCTGCCGGCGACGGGCGTGGTCGTGCGCCGCGGGCCCGTGCTCGACGGCGTCGCGCCCCACATGGCCGACCATCCGCCGGAGCGGACGTTCGTGGTGGCGCCCGGCCCCGAGCCGACGGCGGCGGAGGTCACGGCCGCGCTCCGCGCGTCGGGCGCGCAGCTGATGGTGATCTACCTGCCGGTAGGCAGCGAACGCGCGGCGCGGTGGTACGCGCAGTGCGCGCTCGACGCGGGCCTCGGGCTCGTGAACGCGATCCCGGTGTTCCTCGCCGGCGACCCGGCGCTCGCGGCCGCGTTCGCGGCGAAGCGGCTGCCGATCGTCGGCGACGACGTGAAGTCGCAGCTCGGCGCCACGGTGACGCACCGCGTGCTCGCCGACCTCTTCCGGCGGCGCGGGATCCGGGTGGACCGCACGTACCAGCTGAACACGGGCGGCAACACCGACTTCCTCAACATGCTCGACCGCCACCGGCTGGCGTCGAAGAAGCGGTCGAAGACGGAGGCGGTCACGTCGGTGCTCACGGACGGGATCGCGGCCGACGACGTCCACGTCGGCCCGAGCGACTACGTGCCGTGGCTGAAGGACAAGAAGGTGTGCTTCCTGCGCCTCGAGGGGCGGATGTTCGGCGGCGTGCCGCTCGAGCTCGAGCTGCGCCTCGCGGTCGAGGACTCGCCGAACTCGGCGGGCGTCGTGATCGACGCGGTGCGGTGCGCGCGGCTGGCGCTCGACCGCGGCGTCGGGGGTGTGCTCGAGGGGCCGTCCGCGGCGTTCTGCAAGCGCCCGCCGACGCAGCACCCCGAGGACCGCGCGTTCGACCTCGTCGAGGCGTTCGTCCGGGGCGACGGGCCCGCGCCGCGATGATCCACTACCTCTGCACCGAGAAGCACCCGTACACGCTCGGGCGGTTCCTCGAGCGGTGGGGGAAGCCGCTGGCGCCGCGGGTGCGGATCGTCACCTACGAGCAGACGCGCTGCTGGCTCCGCGGCGGCTCGCTCGGGAGGCGGTGGACCGGCGGCGGCCTGCGCGGCGTCGTGAACGCGTGGTACGCCGGGCGCGGCGCGCCGCGGCCGGCGACGGCGCTGCCACGGCCGCCCGCGGGCACGTGGATCTTCGGCGACGTGGACCGGCTCTCGCCCGCCCACCGCGAGGAGGCGGCCGTGTTCCGCGACCGCCTCGTGGCGGCGGGCGCCGCCACGGCGCTCCACAACGACCCGCTCCGCACCATGGGGCGGTACGAGCTCCTGCGCACGCTGCGCGAGGCCGGCATCAATGACTTCGACGTCCACCGCTGCACGGAGGCGCGCCGGCCCCGCCGCTATCCCGTCTTCCTGCGCACCGAGGACGACCACGTCGGCGCGGCCTCGCCGTTGCTCGACGACGAGGCGGCGCTCGACGCCGCGCTCGCGCGCCTCGAGGCCGGCGGCCTCTCGCGCGAGCGGCGGCTGATCGTCGAGTTCCACGGCGAACGCGACGACCGCGGGCTCTATCGCAAGTACGCGGCGTGGTTCGTCGGCGGGAAGGTGCTGCCCGGGCACCTCTTCTTCGGCCCCGACTGGATGCTGAAGGAACCGACGGTCGTCGACGAGCGGGCGCTCCGCGAGGAGCGCGCCTACCTCGACGGGAACCCGCACGCCGACGTGCTCGCCCGCGTCGCCCGCCTGGCCCACGTCGACTACGGCCGCGTGGACTACGCCGTCGTCGGCGGCCGCGTGCAGGTCTACGAGATCAACACGAACCCGGGCGTGCCGAGCTCGCCCTCGCCGGGCCCCGGCGCGCTGCGGACCGACATCGACGCGGCGTTCACCGCGCGGTTCCTCGAGGCGTTCGCGGCCCTCGACACGTGACCTGCGTCACGCGTGCCCGCGGCCCTGGCGGCCGCTCGGGCTCGTGGGCAGGCCGGCGGCGTGGAGGTGCGCGAGGTCGCCGAGCGCGGTGCAGCGCGGCGTCGCCCACCGGTCGGAACGCTCCTCGAGCACGATCGTCGTGACGGACGACGGGGGCAGCCAGAAGCCGCACCAGAACCGGTCGACGGGCAGGTCGAGGAGGTGCGGCAGCCACGTCAGGGCGACGCCGCCGTGCGCCACGACCACCACGTGGTCGTCGTTGCGCGCGACGACGCGGTAGCGGCCGCCCTCGCGCGCGTAGCCGTGCCGCGCGAGCAGTTCGTCGGAGAACGCGTGCAGCCGTGCGATCTCCGCCGCGAACGCCGCCGCCGCGCCGGGCGCCGTCGCCGTGCGGACGGTCTCGCCGGGCACGTCCCACGCCGAGAGCCGCCCCCACGTCGCGTCCTCGACGTGCCAGTCGAGCTCGTTGAGGCGCGGCTCGACGACGGGCGCGCGCCCCGTCGCCTCCGCGAGGTGCGCCGCCGTCTCGCGCGCGCGCCCGAGGGCCGACACGTAGAGGTGCGTCGGCGGCCTCCCGGCGAAGCGGGCCGCGAGCGCGCGGGCCTCGCGTCGGCCCGCCTCGGTGAGCGCGTCGCGGTCGTAGTCCGGGTCGGCGTGGCGGATCAGGTCGAGGCGCATGGGGGTGTTCCCGGGGCGTCGAGCACGAACGGATGGGTGCCGCGGGCCGCGTGCTCCACGTCGTTCCACACGGTGAGCAGCGCGCGGACCGGGCCGTCGCCCGCGAGGGCCGCGGCGGCGTGGCGGTGCGCGTCGCCGCACGCACGGCGCCACGCGGCGTCGTTCGCCGCGCGGACGAGCGCCGCGTCGAGGGCCGCGGGGACGTCGGGGTCGGCCCAGAGCGGTCCCTCGGGGGACGGCGGCCCGGCGTCGGGGACCGCGAGGCCCGCCGGCCGCCGGCCCTCCACGCGCTCCGCGACGAACGGCGACGGGGCGAGCACCGCGGGCCGGCCGAGCACGAGGGCCTCGTCCACCGCGCGGCCCCACGACTCGAAACGCGAGGCGTGCACGAGCACGTCGCCCGCGAGCGGCGCGGCCTCGAGGCGCTGGGGGCCCGCGAGGACGATGCGCACCGCCACGTCGGGGGGCGCCGCGCGCACGGCGTCGGCGCAGCGCGCGGCGTACGCGGGGTCGGTCGGCGGGCCCACG
>JAEUHO010000344.1 GCA_016795345.1 Planctomycetia bacterium
GAACGTCGTGCGCTCGAAGGCCACGACGACCTTCTCTGCGCCCGAGCCCTTCGCGAACGCCAGCGCGGCGTCGACGGCGCCCCGGATCGAGCCCGGCCGCCGCACGTAGAGGCGCTCGGGGGGCGTCGGCTCGAGGGGCGCGGCCGCGGCGGGGCCCGCGGCGCCGGTGAGCGCGCACGCGGCGAGCGCCGCCGCGCGCAGCCCGTCCGCGAAGGTCCGCCGCCGTCGCATCGTCGCCCTCCGCGGCCATGGTACCCGCGGCCGCGCCCCGCGGCGGCGGAGCGGGCCGCGCGACCCGTCGCGGCCGCGCCCCGCTTCGGCGGCGCGGGCCTCGGGTCAGCGCCGCGCGAGCCAGAGCCCCCAGCCGGCGAGGTGCGCGGCGACGACGAGCCCCCGGACCACGCGGAAGCCGAGCTTCTTCGTCTTGTGGCGGAAGACGGCCGACGCGGCGAGGGCGCCGGGCCAGCCCCCGAGCGCCTCCAGCAGGTGCAACGTGCGCTCGGGGACCCGGCGGCCCCCGCGGGCCGCCCGGCGTTTGTCGAGCCCGTAGGCCGCGAACGTCACCACGCTCGCGACGCCGTAGACGGCGGCGACCGCGGGCGCGGTCACTCCCATTCGATGGTCGCGGGCGGCTTGCTCGAGATGTCGTACACGACGCGGTTCACGCCGCGCACCTCGTTGATGATGCGGTTGCTGATGCGGCCGAGCAGGTCCGGCGGCAGCGGCGCCCAGTCCGCCGTCATGCCGTCGCTGCTCTCGACGCAGCGCACCGCCACCGTCGAGTCGTACGTCCGCTCGTCGCCCATCACGCCGACGCTGCGCACGGGCAGCAGCACGGCGAACGCCTGCCACAGCCGGTCGTAGACGCCCGCGCGGCGGATCTCCTCGAGGACGATCGCGTCGGCGTCGCGCAGCACGCGGAGCTTCTCGGCGTCCACGGGCCCGACCACCCGGACCGCGAGGCCCGGCCCGGGGAACGGGTGCCGGCCCACGATGGACTCGGGCACGCCCAGCTGGCGCCCGATGGCCCGCACCTCGTCCTTGAACAGGAAGCGGAACGGCTCGAGGAGCTGGAAGCCGAGGTCCTTCGGGAGGCCGCCCACGTTGTGGTGCGTCTTGATGGTCGCCGTGGGCCCGCCGTGGGCCGCGGTGGACTCGATCACGTCGGGGTAGAGCGTGCCCTGGGCCAGCCAGCGCGCGTCCTTCACCGACTTCGCCTCGTGCTCGAACACGCGCACGAAGCGGTGCCCGATGCGGCGCCGCTTCTCCTCGGGGTCGGTGACCCCGGCGAGGTCGGCGAGGAACTGCGCGCCCACGTCGGCGAAGACGAGCTTCAGCCCGAAGTGCGCGGCGAACGACGTGCGGACCTCGTCGGCCTCGCCCTTCCGGAGCAGGCCGTTGTCGACGAAGATGCAGGTGAGCTGGTCGCCGATCGCCCGGTGGATCAGCGCGGCCGCCACCGACGAGTCGACGCCGCCCGACAGGCCGCAGATGACGCCGTCGCGGCCCACCTTGCGGCGGATCTCGGCGACGCTCTCGTCGATGAAGGAGCTCATGCTCCAGTCGCCCGTCATCCCGCAGACCCCGAACAGGAAGTTCTTGAGGATCTGGGCGCCCTGCGGCGTGTGGGTGACCTCGGGGTGGAACTGCACCCCGTACAGCGCCTGCTTCTCGTGCCGGACCGACGCGAACGGCGTGCTCGACGTCGACGCGGTCGGGACGAAGCCCGTGCCCGGGTCCACGACGCTGTCGCCGTGGCTCATCCACACCTCGAGGCTCGGGCCCAGCGCGCGGAACAGGCCGTCGGTCTCGGTGACGTCGATGCGCGCGCGGCCGAACTCGCGCTTGTCGGAGCGCTTCACCTGCCCGCCGAGCAGGTGCGCCATGAGCTGCATCCCGTAGCAGATGCCGAGCACGGGCACGCCCTGGCGGAACACGGCCGGGTCGATGGTCGGCGCGCCGTCGGCGTAGACGCTCGCGGGCCCGCCCGAGAGGATCAGGCCCTTCGCGCCGCGGACGGCGTCGGGCCGCACGTTCGCGCCGACGATCTCGGCGTAGCACCCCTGCTCGCGCACGCGGCGCGCGATGAGCTGGGCGTACTGGCTCCCGAAGTCCACCACGAGCACGCGCTCGTGACGGCCGTTCGGGGCGCTGGCGGGCACGGTCGGGGCGCTCACGGCTGCTCCACGCGGTAGTTCGGGGCTTCCTTCGTGATCTGGATGTCGTGCGGGTGCGACTCGCTCACGCCCGCCGTGGTCACCTTGACGAACTTCGGCAGCGTGTTCAGCTCCGCGATCGTGGCGCAGCCGACGTAGCCCATGCCGCTCCGGATGCCGCCGACGAGCTGGTAGACGTACTCGGCCAGCCGGCCCTTGTACGGCACGCGGCCCTCGACGCCCTCGGGCACGAACTTCTCGCGGGCCTTCACGTCGCCCTGCGCGTACCGGTCGGCGGAGCCCGCCGCCATGGCCCCGAGCGAGCCCATGCCGCGCACGGCCTTGAACTGGCGGCCCTGGAAGTAGATGACCTCGCCGGGGCTCTCGTCGGTGCCCGCGAGCAGCGAGCCGAGCATGACGCACGACGCGCCCGCCGCGAGGGCCTTCACGATGTCGCCCGAGAAGCGGATGCCGCCGTCGGCGATCACCGGCACGCCGTGCTCGCGCGCCGCGGCCGCGACGTCGCCGACCGCCGTCAGCTGCGGCACGCCCACGCCGGCCACGATGCGCGTCGTGCAGATCGAGCCGGGGCCGACGCCCACCTTGAGCCCGTCCACGCCCGCCTTGATCAGGTCGCGCGCGGCGTCGGCCGTCACGATGTTGCCCGCGACGACGTCGAGGCCCGCGTGCTTCGCCTTGTAGCGCTCCACGGCCTTCAGCACGTTCTCGCTGTGCCCGTGGGCCGTGTCCACGACGACGAGGTCGACGTGCGACGCCACCAGCGCGGCGACGCGGGCGTCGTCCGCGACGCCGACGGCCGCGCCCACGCGCAGGCGCCCCTTGGGGTCGAGGTTGGCCTCGGGGAACTTCGCCAGCGTGTCGATGTCCTTCATCGTGATCAGGCCCGAGAGGCGGCCGTCGCGGTCCACGAGGAGGAGCTTCTCGACCTTCGCGCGCTGGAGCAGCCCGCGCGCCTGCTTGAGGTCGGTCTCGGGCGGCGCGGTGACGAGGTCGTGTTTCGTCATCACCTCGGCGACCGTCGAGCGGCCCTCGACGAACTTGAGGTCGCGGCTCGTCAGGATGCCGACCACCTTGGTGCCCTCGAGGATCGGGATCCCCGAGATGCGGTGGCCCTCCATCAGCTCGCGCGCCTTCGCGATCGGCGCGTCGGGCGGCAGCGTCACCGGGTCGGCGATCACGCCGTTCACGCTGCGCTTGACGAGGTGCACCTCGCGGCACTGCGCGTCGACGGACAGGTTCTTGTGGACGATGCCGAGGCCGCCCTGCTGGGCGAGGGCGATCGCGAGCCCGCTCTCGGTCACCGTGTCCATGGCGGCCGACAGGATCGGGACGTTCAGGCCGACCCGCCGCGAGGCGCGGCTCCTCAGGTCGGCGGTCGCGGGCATCACCGCGCTGCGTCGGGGCACCAGCAGCACGTCGTCGAACGTGAGGGCGTCGCCGAGGATCCGGTCTCGCACGTCTCTCTCTTTCCTCGCGCCCGAGGACCCTTCGAGGGTCCCGCAGAGCGCAAAAAAAAAAGAGGGCCGACGGCCTCCTGGGGAAGGGGAAGACGTTACGCCCGCCGCGAGGGGCCCGCAACGAATTTCTTGCGCAACGCCCCGAGCAGCAGATCCACCCCCAGCAACCCCCCGGCGAGGGCGAGCAACCGCCGCAGCCACCGCGCGCCGACGTCCTCGGCCGGGGGCGGGGCCGGCGGCGGCGCCTCGGTCGGCGGGCGCGCCGGCCGCACGTCGTAGCGCCGCTCGAGCGGCACCCGGGCCGTCGGGTACGCGAGGCCCGGCGCGCGGCCGCCGCGCGCGCGCAACGTGACCGCGGCCGCGCCCACGCCGCCCGCGGGCGCCGCCTCGGCCGTCCCGCCGTCGCCGGCGACCGTGACGAAC
>JAEUHO010000291.1 GCA_016795345.1 Planctomycetia bacterium
GCCGCCGCTGCCGCCGAGCCCGCCGCCGGAGGTCACGTTCGTGAACGTCGTGCCGCCGCTGCCGCAGCCGGCCGACCCGAGCAGGAGCGCCGCCGCCGCGAGGACGCGCGCGTTCATGGAAGCCTCCGTACGCCGAACCCGCGGGAATCGTACCCCCGACGGCCCCGCGACGGGGCTCGTGTCTCCCCCCGGTCGTCCGGGACGGGCGTCGGCCGGCGGGCCTCGCGTCCCGGGGCGCGGTCGTCAGCGGACCGGGGCGAGGACGATCGTCGCTTCGGTCGGGACCCCGGGCGTGAGGACGGCGGTGACGGCGGGGGCGAGGTAGCCGGGCGCCTCGGCCGTGACCTCGAGGCGCCCGACCGGCGCGTCGGCGAAGGGGAACGTCCCGTCCGTCGCCGCGGCGCGGAGGCGGCGGTCGCCGTAGCGGACGTACCCGGCGCGGGTGCCCGGCGGCAGCGGGCGGCCGTCCTCGGTGAGGACCCGGATCACGAGCTTGCCCGTGGTGCGTTCCTGGGGGCGGGCGCGGTCGTCGACGGACTCCATGGCGACGCCCGTCTGGTCGGTCGCCGGGCCGTCGGTGCCGCGCGGCGCGAAGAGGAACGCCGCGCCGGCGGTGAGGAGGGCGACCGTGAGGAGGACGGGGGCGGCGCGCATCGGCCGCGTCAGCGTACCTCCCGGCGCGGCCGGGGGGAGGCGGACGGGACGGGGTCGCGCGGCGCGTCGCGTCGGTTCCGGGGGCCGGTAGGCTCGCGGGCCTTCGCCGTCCACCATCCCCGTCGTCAGGGAGTCGCCGCATGGGCCGGGTCCTGTACCTCGTCACGTTCCGCCTGCGCGACACGCACCGGGCGGCGTTCCTCGAGGCGGCGGCGAAGGAGCTGAAGCCGTACTGGGAGAGCCACGGCGTCGACCGGTTCGAGGTGTACGACGAGGTCGGGCCCACGGGGCCGACGGGCCGGATCACGCAGGCGTACCACTTCGCGTCGCGGGACGCCTACCTCGCGATGCAGCGGCTGCAGGACCCGAAGATGCCGACGCAGCCCTACAAGTGGCTGTTCGAGCCCGAGTACCACGTCTTCGACCTCGTGATCCCGGGCCCGCAGGGGTGACGCGAGGCCCGGCGGCCCCCGACCGACCGGCCGACGTCGTCCTGGCGGGCGCGACGAAGCGCGTCGGCGCGACGACGGTGCTCGCGGGGGTGTCGCTCGAGGTCGCGCACGGCGAGGTGGTTGCGCTCGTGGGGCCGAGCGGGTCGGGGAAGAGCACGATCCTGCGGCTCCTGAACGGGCTCGAGGCCGCGGACGGCGGGCGCGTCGAGGTGCTCGGCGTCGAGGCGCCGCGGTCCGACGTGCCGGCGACCGCGCGCGAGCGGCACTGGCTCCCCCTGCGGCGGCGCATCGGCTTCGTGTTCCAGGCGTTCCCGCTGTACCCGCACCGCACGGCGCTCGGCAACCTCACGCTCGCGCCGACGACGGTGCTCGGGCGGTCCGAGGAGGAGGCGCGGGCGCGGGGCCTCGCGTTGCTCGACCGGGTCGGGCTGATGGCGCGGGCCGACGCGTGGCCGCGCGAGCTCTCGGGCGGCCAGCGGCAGCGCGTCGCGATCGCGCGGGCGTTGGCGATGGACCCCGAGATCCTCCTGTTCGACGAGCCCACGAGCGCCCTCGACCCCGAGACGATCGGCGAGGTGCTCGAGGTGATGCGGGACCTCGTCGCGGAGCACGCGCGGACGATCCTCGTGGTGACGCACGAGGTGCGGTTCGCGCGCGAGGCCGCCGACCGCGTGGCCTTCCTCGACGGCGGGACCGTCGTCGAGGCGGGGCCGGCCCGGCAGGTGCTCGACGCGCCCGCGCATCCGCGCACGCGAGCGTTCCTCCAGCGCCTCCTCTGACCGCGGGTCGCGGCTCGGCGGCCGGCGGCGACCGGGCCTCGCGTGCCCGGGGCCCGTCCCCCCGAGTGGCCGCTCGCGGGTCGGCCGGCGGGGTCCCGCTCACCGGGCCGCGGTACGCTGATCGGACGGGAGGGCGACCATGTCGGCACCGGTGGGACTCGCGGCCTCGAGTGCGATCCAGGTCGCGACGAACGCGATCAAGGCGTGCGGCGTGTTGGTGCGGCTCGAGCCCGCGGCGTTCGCGGAGCTGCTCCGGAAGACCGAGCGGCCGCTCGTCGTGATGTCGGTGGGGGGCTGGTTCACCCAGGCCTACCGGTACGTCACGCCGTACCGCGGCCTGACCTTCCACTGCAAGTCGCCGACGCCCGTCGGGCTCCCGGCGAACGTCGAGCTGATCGACGCCGCGCGGATCTCCATCCCTGACCTCTGACACGCCGGTTCCGCCCTTCGGTGCCGGTCCCGAACGGGCGGGACCGGACCGGGAAGGGCGGCACCGGACGCGAAGCGGGGGACCCCCGCGGAGGTCAGGGCGTCGGGAAGGAGAACGTGACGGAGAGGGTCTTCGTCTCGCCGGGCGCGAGCGTCAGCGACCAGGTGACGTCGGAGTGGTTCGCGACCGTGCCCCACCACCACCACGGCCACTCCTGCCAGTCGTCGCGCCGGCCCTCGTTGAGGACCACCTTCCCGCCGTCGGACGCCGTCTCGACGCGGCCGCCCATCGAGAGCGACAGCCGCATCGCGGCCGGCTCGCGCCGGCGGTTCGTCACCGTGAGCGTGCCCGCCTTCAGGATCTTCGTGAGCGTGTTGCCGTAGACCTCGTAGGCCCGCGGCTCGCGCCCCGTCTCCCGCTCCTCCCACCGCGAGGCCACGTCCACCGCGACCGTCAGCGGCAGCCGCGTCGTCACGCCCGGCGACGTGTAGCCGAGCAGGTTCTGGCTGACGGGCACCGGGCCTCGCGTCACCAGCGCGGCGCCCGTCGTCCACGGCACCTTCGACGTGTTCGACAGCTCGAGCTCGTGCCAGACCGACGTCCGGCCCGAGAGGCCCACGCTCGCCGGCGTCACGTCGGCCCCGAGGTCGTGCTCGCGGCGGCTGCGCGTCGTGGGCTGCCCCTCGCGCGGGTGCCGCACGACCTCGACGTCCGCCGTGAACACGTGCGCGACGGGCACCGTGCTCTGCCAGAGCGAGAGCGCCGCGCGGTCGCCCTTCCGCAGCGTCACCTTCGGCAGCGAGTAGAGGAAGAGGTCCTGGAGCGCGTCGGTCCGCAGCTCGGGCGCCGCCGACATCGCGCCGTCCGTCGCGCCGGCGGGCGCGTCGTCCGCCTCGTTGCGGAACGAGTTCGACGCCATCTGCCCGCGCAGCGCGTCGCCGCGGCGGCTGCCGAACGTCCGCACCATCGCCGCCGCCGCCCCCGCGATCGCGGCCTCGAGCGACAGGGGCGACACCGTGTCCTTGAACCGGAACGACGGCACGCCCACGACGAGGTCGATCGCCGCGTCCGTCACGTCCTCCGCGTCGTTGATGACCTCGCCCGTCAGCGAGAGCTCGGCCTCCTGCTCCAGCGTCCCCTCGACGCGGTACGTCGGGATCCACCGCACGCCGTCCGTGAAGTACAGCAGCCGCACCGTCACGGCCTGGCCCGCCGCCGTCGGCCCGAGGTCGACGGTCAGCCGCTTCGTCCGCGTCACCACCCGCTCCTTGCGGACGGTCTCGGTCACGAGCTCCGCGCCCGACACCGTCCGCACCTCGGCCACCGGCATCACGGCGCGGCGCCCCATCGTGTCGATCACGAGGTGCGTCCCGCCGACGAGCGGCGCCGCCGGCCGCACCGTCGTCCCCGCGGGGAACGGCGACGGCGCGCCGGGCTGGCGAGGCGCCTCCACGGCCGGGGCCTCGAGGAGCCCCACGAGCCGCCCCGACACGCCGGGGTCGCCCTCCCGCGTCGACCCGAGCGTCACCTCGCGGCCGACGTTCGCGCGCAGGAGGTCGAGCACCGACAGGCAGCTCTCCTTCCGCTCGCGATCCACCTGCGTCTCGACCCAGCCGGCGTGCAGCGCGAGCACGCGACGCTCGCCGGCCGTCGCCCAGAAGCACCCGAGCACCGCGCCCGCCGGCACCTCCTCGGTGAACACCTGCCCGCGCGCGTCCGCGGTCGCCGTCCCCGCCTTCACGAACAACGCGTACCCGTCCTTGAACACGACCACGCGCTCCGTCGCGAGCGCGAGGCGCGCGCCCTCGGGCGGCGGCTCGTCCGCCCGCGCGACGCGGCGGCCGGGGACGACGACGGCGAACAGGGCGATCAGCAGGACGTGGAGTCGGCGCACGGGGAATCCTCCGGGGACGGTCAGGAGCGTAGGCACGCGAGGCCCGGTCCGTCGCAAAACCCCTGCACATTCCCGGTCCGGCTTCCGCACCGTCGCCGCCCCTCCCGCCTCCGTAGAATCGGCCGGATGCCCGGCCTCCGCCCCCTCGCCGTCCTCGGCCTCCTGGCCCTCTCCGCCGTCGCCGCCCCGGACCTCGCGGCGGGCCCGCGGCCCACCGACCCGCGCGACGCGATGTTGTACGCGCGCGCCGTCCGCGTGGGCCGCAACGTCGTCGAGCGGCACCTGACGCCCGAGGGCCTGCTCGCCTACATCCACCGCCGCGACGCCACGCCGGCCCAGCTGTCGCACGACTGCCTCGACCGCGCCGACACCGCCATCTGGTCCGGCTGCTACGCGGCGTCCGTCGCCTGCCGCTACGCCGTGATGCGCGACGCCGAGTCGCTCGCGCTCGCGCGCCGCGTGGCCGCCGGCCTCGAGTTGCTGTCCAAGGTGACCGGCGTCGACGGCGCCATCGCGCGGTCCGCCGGCCGCGCGATCCCGGGCGAGCCGCTGGGCCCGAAGGTCGTCCCGTCGCCGCTCGGCGGCGGCTTCATGTACCGCAGGGACGCGAGCCGCGACGCGTTGTCCGGCATCGTCCTCGGCTGGACCTGCCTCGCGAAGTTCGTCGACGACGCCGAGGTCCGCTTCGTCGCGGGCCGCAGCCTCGAGGCCATCGCCCGCCGGCTCTATCGCGGCGGGATGGCGGTCCGCGAGCCCGACGGCGCCAAGACCAAACACGGCGACATCGACGCCCACGTCGGCCCGTTCGAGAACGGCTCGCACGCGGCCATCGGCTCGGCCGCGATCCTCGCGGGCGCGCGGTTCTCCGGCGCGCAGGACCTCTGGGACGCGTGGGACCGCCTGAAGGGCAAGGGCTGGGACGACGCCATCGACGGCCAGCAGACGTGGGTGGGCGGCAAGGTCCTTCACACGTCCAACGTGAACATGGCCCATCACGGCCTGCTCGCCGTCGCGCTGCTCGACGAGGGGAAGGCCAAGCGCAACGCCATGGCCGGGCTGCGCGAGTTCCGCCGCGCCACGGAGGGCTGGGGCAACGCCGGCCTCATCGCCATGGCGCTCCTCGCGGGGCAGCAGGTCGGCCGCGACGAGAGCGTCGCCGAGCTCCGCCGCACGCTCCTCGACATGCCCGCGCAGGAGATCCCGTGGAAGGGCACGTGGATCGAGGAGCGCAAGGGCCCCGTCCCGTTCGAGCGCCGCCCGGTCAACTGCTGGGCCTGGAAGCAGGACGCGAACCGCGAGGAGATGGGCCGCGAGACCGCCGTCCTCGACCCGAAGGACACGTTCACGCGCGCCGACTTCCTCTTCGCCTACTGGCTCGCGCGCGCGGCCGGCGAGCTCACGCCGGGCCCGGCGGACCCCGCGCTCCCGCCCCCGCTCGTGCCGGCGACGACGGGCGCCGAAGGGGCGGCCCCGGGCCTCGCCGTCCCGGCCCCGGCGGCGCCGGGCGCGGGTGCTCCCGTGCCCCCCGCGAGCCTCCCGCCGCCGGCGGCGATCGCGCCCCGCTGAAGCGAGGGTCTGTCCCCGCCGCCTCCCGGCTGCGCCCGGCGAGCCCCTCGCGTCGGTCGCGCCGGGCTCGCGACGGGCACGACCGGGATCGGCCCGACGCCCGGTCGCTTCCGCCGGCGGGCCCGGCATGGTTCGCTCCTCGCCTCCTCGGGAGCCCCGGCCATCGAACGGTTCCGCCGCAACGCCGCGCTCCTCACGACGGGCCAGTTCGTCTCGTTGATGGGCGACGCGGTGTTCGCGGGCGCGGTCGCGTGGCTCGCGAAGTCCCTGACGGGCCGCGACGACGCGGTGGGCCTCGTCGTGTTCTGCAGCACGCTGCCCTGGCTCGTGCTCGGCCCCGTCGCGGGCGCGTGGGTCGACCGCGTCGACCGGCGCCGCGCGATGGTCGCGAGCGACCTCGTCCGCGCGGCCATCCTCGGCCTGCTCTGGCTCGTGGCGCGGCGCGGCGAGCTGACCGTGCCGCTGCTCGCGGTCGCGTCGTTCCTGGTGGCCGCCGCCTCCACGCCGTTCGTCCCGGCGCGGGACGCGCTGCTGCCGCGCCTCGCCGAGGGGCGCTCCCTCGTGCGGTTCAACGCGGTGTTCCAGGTGGGGGCGCAGCTCGCGGGCCTCCTCGGCCTCTGGCTCGGCGGGCTCCTCCTCGGCACGCGCGCCACGACCGACGCCGTCGAGCGCGGACGGGTGCTCGACGTCCTCGCGCTCGACGGCCTCACGTTCCTCGTGAGCGCGGTCACCCTCGCGGCGCTGGTCCTGCCGCCCGCGGCGACGCGCGCCGCCGACGCGGGGCCGCGGGCCTCGTTGTTCCGCGAGGCGGCGCGGGGCATCGCCGCGTGCGTGCGCGACCCGTTGCTCCTGGCCCTGCTCGTGCTGACCGCGCTCGACAACCTCGCGATCATGGGCCCGGCGATCGTGGGGGCGGCCGGGTTCGTCCACGACGACCTCGGCCTCGAGGCGGGTCACTTCGCGTGGTTCGAGGGCGCCATGGCGTCGGGGTACGTCGTCGGCGCGCTCCTGCTCGCGCGCTTCGGGGCCGGCGCGCGGAAGGGGCCGCTCATCCTGTGGGGGATGGTGCTCGACGGCCTCACCTACGTGCCGTTCTTCTGGGTCCGCGACTACCGCCTCGCGTTGCCGCTGATCTTCGTCCACGGTCTGTTCATCCCGTGGATCGTCGTGGGCCGGACCACGCTGATCCAGCAGCACGTCCCGGAGGCGCGCCGCGGCCAGGTGTTCGCGCTCGTGAACCTCACGGTCCAGGGGATGACGGCGCTGTCGGCGCTGGTCGCGGGCCTCGTGGCGCAGCGCCACGGGGCGCCGACGTTGTTCCTGCTCGCGGGCGTGTTCGGCACGCTCTGCGGCGTCGCGGGGTTCGCCGTCGCGCCGGCGCTCCGTCGCGCGAGGTGAGGCCGGGCGCCGCGGGGGCGCGCGGACCCTGCGCGCGGGCGGGCCTCGCGGTCCGAGGCGGGTGACCGCGGCCCCGTGTCAGCGACGCGGCGTCGGCTCGGGCTTCGGCGCGTCGTCCTTGCGGCCGTACAGCCCGCTGCCGGTCGAGAGGCCGGGGCGGTGGGCCGTGACGTCGGCGCCGGGGAACGCCGTCTTGAAGGGCTGGGCGAACGGGCTCGTCGCCCGCTCGTCGCTCGGCGGGCGGAGCCCGGGCGGCACGGCGCCGCCGGGCGCGAGGAACGTCGTGTAGCCGTAGCCGTACCCGGCCCCGTAGCCCCCGTCGTAGGCCCCGGGCCACGTGGACGGGCCCGCGCTGCCGCTGGCGCCGGCGTCGCCCGCGGCGCCCCACGTCGTGCCGGACGCCTCCGGCGCGGGCGCGGGCGGCAGGACGGTGTCGAGCGGCGGCGTGTCGTCGCGGAGGCGGACGCGGGGCCCGAGGGTGACCCATCCGTCGCGCGGGGCGGCCGGCGCGGCGGCGATCCGATGGGTCGGTCGCGCGGTGCAGCCGGCCGCGGCGACCGCCGCGAGGGCGGCCGAGACGACGACGGCGAGGCGCGCGGGCCGGGGCATGGCGGCCATGGTACCGCGCCGCGCGGGCCGGGGGGCGCGGCCGTCAGCTCGGGGTCAGCTCGGCGAGGGCGACGCGGAGCTCGTCGGCGGTGAACGGCTTCTCGAGGAGCGGGCTGCCGGTCGCGCGGACGGCCTTGAGCACGTCGTCGTTGACGAGGTCGCCGGTCATGAAGACGACGCGGCGGGCCAGCTCCGGGTGTTTCGCGGTGATCGCGCGGTGGAGGTCGAGCCCCGTGCGGCCGGGCATGCGGACGTCGAGGAGGATGGCGTCGTAGGCGGTGTCGCCGTCGAGGTGGCGCTCGGCCTCGCCGGGGACGCCGATCCCCTCGACCTGGGCGCCGAGGCGGTGCAGCGTCTTGACGAGCGAGTCGCGGACCGGGGCCTCGTCGTCCACGACGAGCACGCGGGCGGGGACGCCCTCGGGGACGGCGCGGTCGGGCGTGGCGGGGGGCTCGTCGACGTGCGTCTCGAGCGGGAGCCGCAGCGTGAACTGGGCGCCGGTGTTCGGCGGCCGGTCCTCGAGGACGAGGTCGCCGCCGTGCTCGCGCGCGATCGTGCGGCTGATGGCGAGGCCGAGGCCCGTGCCCTCGCCCGGGCCCTTCGTCGTGAAGAAGGCGTCGAAGATCTTCGCCCGCAGCGGCGGGGGCACGCCCGGCCCGTCGTCGGCGACCTCGAGGTAGACGTGGGCGCGGTCGGCGCGCGTGCGGATCTCGAGGCGGCTCGCCTTGCCGCGGCCGCGCAGGGCCTGGATGCCGTTCTGCACGAGGTTGACGAGCACCTGCTGCAGCGCGCTCCGGTCGGCGAGCACCTGCGGGAGGTCGGCGGCCAGCACCGGCACGAGCGTGATCTCGTGCATGCGGGCGTCGTACGCGAACAGGTCGGTCACCGACGCGACGACCTCGTTGAGGGAGACGTGCGTCCGCTCCGGCCCGCGGCGGCGGGCGACGTTGAGCAGGTTCTTGACGATGCGGGAGGTGCGGGTCGCCTGCTCGCGGATGCGGCCGAGGAGCTTGCCCGTCTCGGCCGGGACCTCCTCCTCGGCGAGGATGTCGGCGTAGCCGACGATGGCGGCGAGGGGGTTGTTCAGCTCGTGGGCGACGCTCGCGAGCGTCTGGCCCACGACCGACATCTTCTCGGCCTGCATCAGCCGGGCGCGGGCCTGCTCCTCGTCGGTCACGTCCGTGAGGGTGAGCAGGGTGCCGAGTCGGCGCGTGCCGTCCACGACGCCCGTCGCGGCGACGGCGACGCGCACCACCTTGCCCTCGGCGTCGGTGCCGGCGGCGGTGGTGCGCCGCACGCCGCCCGCGGGGACGCTGGCGAGCCCCGCGGTGTCGAGCTCGCCGACGGCCACGGGCCCGTCGGCCGCGACGCCGAGGGCGGCGAGGAGGCGGCGGCCGGCCGGGTTCGACATGACGACGCGCCCGTCGGAGCCGAGCAGGAGCACGCCCTCGCGCATCTGCCCGAGGAGCAGCGAGGTGCGGCGCGTCTGCTCGTCGCGGCTGCGCTCGATGCGGCGCAGCGCGTCGCCCACCTGCCGGCCGAGCTCGGCGAGCGCGCCGAGGCGCTCGGCGGGCAGCGCGTCGCGGTCCTCGTCGCCGACGTAGACGACGCCGCCGACGCGGCCCGTCGCGTGCACCGGCACGCCGACGCCCGTCCGCAGCTTCTCGACCGCGCCGCGCACGGCGACGCCGGTCGCGCGCACCTCGAGCCGCGGCACGAGCGCGTTGCTCCCCGCCTCGCGCACCGCCTCCTGGAGGCGGAGGCGCCGCTGCTCCGCGACGCGCTCGAGCGCCGCGCCGGGCTCCTCCCAGATCGCCACGCGCTCGCCGGCCTCCTCGAGGAAGAGGCCCCGCGCGCTCGTGGGGAAGTGGCGGCGGAGGTGCACCAGCACCGCCTCCGCGAGATCGCCGATGTCGTCGGCCCGCGCCGCCTCGTCGTTGAAGACCGCCATCTCGCTGGCGATCACCTCGCGGGCGCGCAGCTCGCGCTCCACCGTCTCGGCGGCGCGCCGGCGCCGGCCCTCGGCGTCGATCCACCCGAGCACCGTCGAGCACTCGAAGGCCACGGCCGCGAGCAGCAGGATCCGGAACGCGAGGAAGACGTCGCGCTGGCCCCACGGGCCGCTCGGGTCGTCGAGCACGACCTCGGCGCCGGCCTGCGCGCTCACCGCGAGCGGCTTCCCGATGCTGACGACGCCGCCCTCCGCCATCAGCAGCAGCATGGCCCCCGTGAGCACGCCGAGCGCGGTCATGCCCGGCCGCCGGCCGGCGACGGCCACCAGCAGCGCGACGAGGTACCCCGTCACGAACGGCAGGCTCGGCCGCGGCGGCAGCGAGAGGACCTCGGGCACGTGCAGCCACGTCCCGACGACGCCGACGAGGGCGATGTCGAGGGCGAGGATCGAGAGCGGCAGCACCGTCGCCGTCTGCTGGCTGATCCGCGCGAAGCCGCTGTTGCCGAGGGCCAGCGCCGCGGCGCCGGCGGCGAGCAGCACGAGCGCCGCCTGCGCGAGGTGGGTGTGCAGCCCGCGGAAGCCCATCTCGTTCACGACGAACATCGCCACCAGCGCCGCCACGAGGGGCAGGCACCGGACGACGGTGAACACGGCAGCTCGGCTGCGGGTGATGCTCATCAACGGGGGGGGCGGGCGGGGTCGGGGAGAGGGCGGACCCGCCATCGGGCGGGTGCGGGTTGGCCCTATCGGCCGTTCCCCGGTGCGGATGGAGTGCGGGAACACCCGCGCCACCAACGGGTTGCGTGTGCGGTCCGGGGAGCGGGACGCGAGGCCCGCGCGGGGGCCGTCGTCGTCGTGGCAGCGCCGCGTCGCCCCGGGGCCGCTCCCCCGTCCCTCCGGGGCCCCCCCCGCCCGGTTCCGCCCTTCGATCCCGGGGGTAAACGCGCCATCGGGTGCCGGACACCGAACGGCGCGACTGCCCGGGGGTAAACGCGCCAACGGGTGACGGACACCGAATGGCGCGACTAGCCCGGGGGCAAACGCGCCATCGGGTGACGGACACCGAATGGCGCGACTAGCCGGGGGTAGACGCGCCATCGGGTGACGGACACCGAATGGCGGGAGAGGGGCCTCCGCTTGACTCCGGGGACTTCGTGTTAGTGTATTGTTTGCACTCACTGGAGTCCCGCCCCAATGCCGGCCCCCCTTCCCCGTGACGACTCCCTCCCGTCGGATCTCCCCGGGT
>JAEUHO010000311.1 GCA_016795345.1 Planctomycetia bacterium
GCGTGTGCCATGGGTGGCCGACTTCCGCGACCCCATGAGCGAGGCCGAGGGCCGCTGGTGGCCGAGCCGCCTCCACTGGTGGGCCGAGCGGCGCGAGGAGCGACGCTGGTTCGGCGAGGCCGACCTCGTCTGGGCCACCGCCGAGGCCGCCGCCGCGCGGTGGCGGGCCCGCTTCCCCGCGCGCGCCGCGCGCGTGCGCGTGCGCCGCAACGGCGTCGGCACGCTGCCCCCGACGGACCGCGACACGCTCCCGCCCCCGCCGCCGCTGCGCCTCGGGCACGTCGGCCGCTTCACCGACTCCGACGGCGGCAGCCGCCTGCGCCGCTTCGACTTCCGCCCCGGGCGCGACGCCGGCACGGGCTCGAACCCGCGCGGGCTGTTCGAGGGCCTCGCGCGGTTCCTCGCGCGCCGGCCCGAGGCGAGGGGCCGCGTCGTGTGGGTCACCGTGGGCCCCCACGCCGGCCCGGACCTCGCGGCGCCCGACGGCGTCGTCGTCGAGGCCCACGGCGTGCGCGGCAACGCGGAGGCCCTCGCGACCGCCGCGACCTGCCACGCGTTGTTCCTGCCGCTCACCGTGCCGCCGCCGTCGGGGTCGCAGTTCGTCCAGCAGAAGGTGTACGAGTACGCGGCGCTCGGACGGCCCGTCGTCGTGATCGGCGAGGCGAACGAGGCGACCGACGTCCTCGGGCCCCTCGCGGCGCGGGTCGACCGCGGCGACGCCGACGGCGTGGCGGCGGTGCTCGAGGGGCTGTGGGCCGCCGGGCCTCGCGTGCCCACGCCGCGACCGGTCCCCTCCCAGGCCGACGTGGCGGCCGCGTGCGCCGACGACCTGCGCGCGCTCGCGGCGGGGCGCACCCCGCCGTCGGATCACGACCGGCCGAGCGGCCGCGTCGCGACGCGCGCGTAGAGCGCGGCGAGGCGGGCGCCGAGCGCCTCGGGGGAGAAGAGCGCCTCGTAGCGCGCGCGCAGGGCGGGGGCGCGGCGCCGCAACGAGGCCGGGTCGGCGCGCACCTCGGCGAGGCGCGCGCGGAGGCCCGCGACGCAGCGCTCGCGCGCGTCGGCCCAGGCCGAGGCCCACGCGGCGTCGCCCGCCGTGCGCCACGCGCGCACGCCGGTCCAGCCGCCCAGCGCGTCGACGGGCAGCGCGACGAGGCGCGCGCGGTCCTCGGGCGCGACGATCTCGGGGATCGCGCGCGTGGCCGTCGTGACGACGTCGAGGCCCGTCGCGAACGCCTCGGGGAGGACGTAGCCGAACGTCTCGTCGAGCGTGGGGAACAGGAGGAGGTGGTGGTCGGCCATCGCCTCGCGCACGGCGCGCGCGGGCAGGCGCTCGTGGTGCACGACGCCGCGCGTCGCGGCGAGGCGCGCGCGAAGCGCGGTCACGCGCGAAGCGTCGGCGCGCGAGACGTAGGTGTCGGTCTCGAGGGCCGACACGACGGTCAGGGTCGCGTCGCCCGCCGCCACGGCCGGCTCGACGGCGTCGAGGACGAACTCGAGGCCCTTGAGGAACGCCTTCACCCCGACGAAGAGGAACCGCAGCGGCCCCGAGCCCGGCGGGTGGGCGTCGAGGAAGGCGAGGTGGCGCGCGTACAGGTCGTCCTCGCGCGGGACGCACGGCAGCACGACCTCGCACTTCCCGGCGAGCACCGGCCCCGCGACCGGGTCGGCGAGGAGGCGCCGCCGGGCGTCCTCGGTGAACGCGACCACCGCGCGGCAGCGCGGGCCCGCCGCCTGCCGCAGCGCGAGCCGCCGGAGCCGGCCGTCCCGCCCCAGCGGGTAGCGGTCCTCGAAGGTCGTCACCCACGGCCGCGCGCACGCGAGCGGCGTGTCGTTGAAGAGGTGGACGAGGTCCACCCGCGACGACGCGGCCACCACCGTGGCGTGCCGCCAGAACGGGTCCGCGCTCACGCGCTGCAGCGGCAGGAAGCCGACCCGCCGGAACGCGAGGCCCGGGTGGACGGCGCCGTACACCGTCTTCTCGGCGCCGTAGTTCCGACGGGTGACGCCGATGGACCACATGGAACGCCCATCCTGCCACGGGACGCCCGCGACCCCGCCCGATAGACTCCCCGCGTGCCGATCCTGCGCTTCCTCCGCGGTCGCCTCGCCCTCTGGGGCGGCACCCTCTTCCTCGTGGGGCTCGGGCTCCTCGCCGTCGTCGTCGGCCTCTGGGTGCTCGGGAAGGTCGGGGTGCGCCCGCCGTCGTTCACCTTCGGGCTCATCGAGGCGACGTTCACGTGCCTCGCCCTCGGCGCGGTCCTCGCGGGCTTCGACCTGTTCGTCCTCTACAACCTCATGAAGCCGCCCCACCGCCTCCTCCAGCGCCCGGTGGACGGGCTCAAGGTGGCCGTCGGGCTCACGGCCTACGACGACGAGGCGTCCATCGGCGCGGCCGTCGCGCAGTTCAAGGCGCACCCGCGCGTGTCGTCGGTCGTCGTCATCGACAACAACTGCCGCGACGGCACCGCGCGCGTCGCGGCGGAGGCGGGCGCCGAGGTCGTCGCCGAGGCGCGCCAGGGCTTCGGCTGGGCCTGCCGCGCCGCGCTCGACGCCGCCGCCGCGCGCGGCGAGATCGTCGTCCTCGCCGAGGGCGACGGCACGTTCGACGCCCGCGACCTCGACAAGATGCTCGCCTACCTCGTCCACTTCGACGTGGTCATGGGCTCCCGCACCACCCGCGAGCTCTCCTCCGCCGACAGCCAGATGGACTGGCTCCTCAACCCGTTCAACCAGATCGTCGCGAAGCTGCTCCAGCTCCGCTTCTGGGGCACGCGCCTCTCCGACGTCGGCTGCACCTACCGCGTGCTCCGTCGCGAGGCGTGGGCGCGCGTGCGCGACGCGCGCCTGACCGGCGGCAACAGCTTCAACGTGGACCTCGCCGTCGCGTGGTTCCAGGCCGGCCTGCGCTGCATCGAGCTGCCGCTGTCGTTCCAGGCGCGCGTCGGGGTCAGCAAGGGCGTGGGCACGAACAAGCGCAAGGCCGCCCAGGTCGCGTTGCGCATGCTCTGGACCATCTACACCTGCTGACCCGCCCGCGCCCGCGGGACGCGATCCCCCGCGGGGGACCGCGAGGCCCGCTCGCCGTCCGCGGGAGGGGTCAGCGGCGGATGCGGTAGAGCGTCACCGTCTCCTCGGCGCCGTCGCCGAAGACGACCGCCGGCGACGTGGCCGCCGACGACGTCGCGATCGGCTCGAGGCGCGCGAGGGCCGCGCGCGTCCACATCGGGCGGGCGGCGCTCGCCGACGACCGCACGACGAACCGGACGCCGTCGGCCCACAGACGGTCGAGGCCCGCCGGGTCGTCCATCACGGCGTGGCTCGGCGGCACCGGCCGCGGCGCGCGCGGGCGGAACGCGAAGGGGTCGAGCCGCGGCACGTCCCACAACACCGCGTCGCCCGGCGCCGCCGCGGCGACGACCGCCGCGTGCACCGGCCGCTCGACGTCGCGCCCGCCGCGCCCGTGCAGGTACCACGCGGTCGCGAGGACGCCGGGCAGCGCGAGGAGCAGCACGAGCGCGTGCGCGAGCACCGGCCGCGACGCGACGCGCGCGACGAGGGCGCCCGCGTCCCGCGCCGCGACGAGGAGCATCACCGGCTGCAGCACCAGCAGGTACCGCGGCTGCATCGCGACGCGGAGCCCCCCCACGGCGTACAGGGCCACCGCGAGCAGCACCGTGGCGCCCAGCACCCGGTCGTCGGCCCGCGGCGCGCGGACCGCGGCGACGGCGCCCCCGAGCCCGAGGACCGCCACCGCCACCCCGAGGCCGCCCACGGCCCGCAGCGTGGAACGCACCGAGCCCCCGAGGCCCGGCGGCACGGTGAAGCGTTCGATCGCGACCGAGCGGAACACGAGCAGCATGCCGAGGCCCCAGACGCACGCGAGGCCGAGCGCCGCGACCCGGTCGAGCCGGCGCGGCGCGCGCAGGAGGTCCTCGCGCGCGCACGCGAGCGCGAGCGGCCCCAGCACGAGGACGGCGAGCAGGTGGCCGTGGATCGCGAGCACCGCGAGCACGACCGCGAGGCCCGCCCGCCGGCC
>JAEUHO010000313.1 GCA_016795345.1 Planctomycetia bacterium
GGTGCTCGCCGAGCTCGTCACCGCGGGCGCGCGCTGGGTGGCGGCGCCGGGCGGCAAGGGCGGCCTCGGCAACTCGCGGTTCGCCACCGCGACCGACCAGGCGCCCACGCGCGTGACCCTCGGCGTGCCCGCGGTGACGCGCAAGCTGCGGCTCGAGCTGCGGCTGCTGGCCGACGCGGGGCTCGTCGGGCTGCCGAACGCGGGCAAGTCCACGCTGCTCTCGCGCATCTCGCGCGCGTCGCCGCGGATCGCCGCGTACCCGTTCACGACGCTCGCGCCCCACCTCGGCCTCGTCGAGCTCAAGGGGTTCCGCCGCTTCGTGCTCGCGGACCTGCCGGGCCTCGTCGAGGGCGCGCACGAGGGCAAGGGCCTCGGCGACCGGTTCCTGCGGCACGTCGAGCGCACGCGCGTCCTCGTCCACCTCGTCGACCTCTTCCCCCTCGAGGGGAGCGCGGTCGAGGCGTACCGCACCGTCCGCGCCGAGATCGAGGCCTACGGCCACGGGCTCGCCGAGCGGCCCGAGCTGGTCGTCGGCACGAAGGGCGACCTCGCGCCGGCCGGCGAGGCCGAGAAGGCCGGCAAGGCCCTCGCCCGCAAGCTCACGAAGCCCGTGATCGTGATCTCCGCCGCCACGGGCGCCGGGCTCGAGGCGCTGGTCGACGCCGTCGGCAAGGCGCTCGACGCGCAGGTCGCGCGGCCCGGCCCCGAGGCCGTCCCGAACGCGGGCGACGCCCCGGGGTCCTGACGCGCCGGGCTACCGACCGTCGGGGCTCCTGACGGACCGGGTTCCGGTCCGACGGGGCTCGTGACGCCGCGGAGCCGGCATCCGGGTCCGGGATCCCCGCGGTCGTGAAGCGGGCGCCGGAGGCGACGGGCGCGTCGGCCGCCGGGCCTCGCGTGGCGTCGCCCCGGGGAGCGTTCAGCGGCCGGGATCCCGGTGGGCGATGCCGGGGGGCGACGTCCGGGGGCCCGGGGGGCGCGTTCGGGGTGGGGGAGCGATCCGAAGCCGCCGTCGCGGGCGCGGCCGGCGTCGATCGCGGCCTCGGCGGCCCCGGGGGGGCTCCGGGCTTCGGTCGCGGACGAGATCCGGTCGATGAGGACCCGGACCCGTACGGAACCCCCCATGTCCGACCCCTTCATCCACTTCAAGGTCATGGTCAAGGAGCGCGCCTCCGACCTCATCCTCCGCGAGGGGGAACGGCCGGCGATGCGCTGCGAGGGGAAGATCCGCTTCCTCTCCGACGAGCGCTTCACGCCCGAGGACGCCGAGGCCCTGCTCGCGGCCATCCTCTCGGCGGAGGAGGTCGCGGCGTTCAAGGTCCTGATGGAGAAGGACGTCGCGTTCGTCGTCCCGGGCGTCGGCCGCTTCCGCGCCAACCTCTTCGTCCAGCGCCGCCGGTACGGCTTCGTCTTCCGCCACGTGCAGGAGCGCGTGCCCAAGATCGAGGACCTGCACCTCCCCGTGGCCCCGCTCACGCGCCTGTCGCGGCTCCACCGCGGCATCGTCCTCGTCACGGGCATCGCGGGCTCGGGCAAGTCCACGACGCTGTCGGCCCTCGTCGAGCACATGAACGAGCACACCGACCGCCACATCGTGACGATCGAGGACCCCGTCGAGTTCATCTTCCGCGACAAGCGCTGCGCCATCACCCAGCGCGAGATCGGCATCGACACGCCGGACTACGCGACGGCCCTCAAGCACGTGGTCCGCCAGACGCCCGACGTGATCCTGCTGGGCGAGATGCGCGACCGCGAGACCATCGAGTCGGCGCTCCAGGCCGCCGAGTCGGGCCACCTCGTGCTCTCGACGCTGCACACGGTGAACGCCGTCCAGACCGTCGAGCGCATCATCTCGTTCTTCCCCCCGCACCAGCACCAGACCATCCGCCTGCAGCTGGCGCTCGTGCTCGAGGGCGTCGTCAGCCAGCGCCTCATCACGCGCCGCGCCGCCGCGGGCCGCGTCCCGGCCGTCGAGATCCTGCTCGGCACGCCGACGATCAAGGAGATG
>JAEUHO010000328.1 GCA_016795345.1 Planctomycetia bacterium
GAGGTCGCCGGCGGCGGCCGACTTCGCGTCGAGGTCGGCGACGCCCTTCTCCACGTCCACGAGCGATCGATCGATGCGGGCCTTCCACGCTTCGTCGTCGGCGTACGCGAGCGGGGGCCTCGACGGGGCGAGGGCGGCGCCGAGCGCGAGCGCGACGGCGAGGGCGATCGATCGACGCACGGGCAGGGCTCCTCTCGGCCACGGGGCCGTCGTCGGATGGTACCGCCCGGTCGGCGGGGGCGGTCGGGGGAGCGGGACGCAAGGCCCGCGCGGGGGCGTGGGGGGGCGGGGACATGGGACGCATCGATCTGCGGGCGACGACACCGTCCACGAGTTGTCCGGCGACGTCCCGACCGGGGCACGGCCGCGGGGTGGTGCTTCTCCCGGCGGACCGGGACCGGGTGATCCGCCGGGAGCTCCACGATCCGATGGTCCGGCCGCGGGCGTCGATGTATCATCCGACTCGCGGAGAGCCCCATGCGACACCGTTCCGCGATCGCCGTTGTCGTCGTAGGCAGTGCGGCCGCGGCGATGGTCGTCCAGTCGACGTGGCCCCGGCCGACCGCGATGCCCGCGGTCCTCGCCACGGCGGCGGATCGCGTCCTCGTCGACAAGTCCGATTCGCTGTTTCAACGGCCTCCTCCGACGATCTCCGAGCCGCTCGTGGCGGGTGAGCGCGCCTTCATCAAGCGTGTCTCGGGAACTCGGGTGGGCGCCCCGCTGCCGGGCGCACCGAGGTAGCCACCGCCCTCGGTCCGTCGCGTCGATCGAGGACCCGTGCTGCCACGGCGCTGCATGGGGGCAAGGGTGATCACCGGGCCGGCGGGCAGGGGCGAGAAGGACCGTGGAGGCGCGCGTGCCTACCAGGTCTCAGCGCCGTCCGCCTTCATGCACGGGTCGCCGGTGGCGTGGAGTGCGCTCCGCGACGGGATGCTAGGCTGACGGCCACGCCTCGCGCGCCGACCACAATGCGACGAGTCCGATGCGAACGTCCACCCGAATCGCGCTCGCCGCGCTCGGGGCCGGTCTCGCGGCGTACGCCGCAACGAGCGGACCAGGCGGCTGGCTCGGTCTGCCTCCGTGGTGGAACCCCACGGAGGGGATCGAGGACACCGACCGGATGGCCGTGGACCTCCGGAATGTCGCGCGCTCGCTCGCGATCTTCGGGATCGGCGTGGTGGCGGCGGTCGTGGGCGCGTGGCCTCGTGGAAGGCGGCCGCCGTAGCGCCTCGCGCTGACATGGCGTCCCCGGCGGGATTCGAACCCACGACCTTCGGTTTAGGAAACCGATGCTCTATCCAGCTGAGCTACAGGGACGTGGAGACCACGCTATCCCGACCCGGACGCCGCGACAACCCCGGCCCGGTCCGTGCCCGGACCTGATCCGGAGCGGGCCTCGCGTTGGCGCTCAGGCGGGTTGGTGGCCGGGCCCCGCGTCGGGGGCGTCGGCGTGCGGCGCGCGGGCGAGCGGCACGGGTGCCGAGGCGAGTCGCGGGTAGGCGGGGCGGCTGCGCACGAGCCGGTCCGCGCGCTGCTGGTCGTCCAGCGCCTTGCGGTGGTCGTTCCACGGGTTGGAGGTGTTGTAGACGTAGAGCATCTCGTGGAGGTAGCGGGCGTGCGCCGAGCCCGCCATCTCGAGCGCGGGGAACATCGTCACGAGGTCGCCCACGGTGCGGAACCAGCCGCCGTCCTCGTCGAGGAGGTCCGCCGGACGGATCGCGTCCCAGAGGAAGCGGCGGAAGGTGCGGAGGTGGCTCGCACACCACGGATGGGCGCGGACGCGGCCTCCGTCGAGGACCTCGGGCGGGTAGGGGCGCGCGATGCCGCGCTTGTGGCGCAGGCCGAGCCGGTCGCGCCACGACCCCTTCCACCGCTGGTGGCTCCCGTACGTCACCCAGACCGCGTCGTCGGCGTAGACCCGCGCGAGGACCGCCAGCACGCGGCGGTGACGCAGCCAGTCGTCGCCGTCCACGTGGACGATCACGTCGGTCGGGTCGTGGGCGATGGCGCGGATCCCGACCGCGACGTTCTCGACGGAGTAGCGGCGGGAAGGAGCGGTCTCGACGACGAACCGCGCGTCGCCCGCGACCGCGGCGCGTGCCCGCTCGAGCGTGCGGTCCTCGGACACGTCGTCGAGGACGATGCAGCGGAAGTCGCGCACCGTCTGCCGCCGGATGGAGCGGAGGCAGCGGGAGATCCACGCTTCCGCGTTGCGGACCGGGACGACGATGCGGAAGGCGGGCACGCGGGGTCGGTCCTCGGGCGCCGCATTCTGGGGGCGCGCCGCGGCACGTCCACTTGCGGGCGGCCGACGGAGGTCGCGGCGCGGTGGGTCGTCGATGCGCCGCAGGTCGTGGGATGACGGAGCGATCGAATGCGAGGTGGGGGAGCGTCGGCCCGACGCGGAGCTCGCGCCGGTCCTCTGGCGTTCCCGGCACGTCCCGTCGCTACCGACGGGTAGCGCGTCCGGGCGGGGGCGGCGGACGCGTCGTCAAGGCGCCGCGGGACGCACCGACGTAAGTCGTTGCGGGCGCTCGCCCTCGGGCCGGCGTGACGCGGCGTCGCGGGGTGCGTCTCCCGAACGGCACGCGTGGCACCCCGCGTGCGATGGGGGATTCGTCGCATGCGTCGTCGGACCGCCCCTCGCGAAGGGCGCGGCGGACGTGTGCCGCCCGGAGGCGATCCCATGCAGCGCCATGCCCAGATTCCCGCGTTCGGTGCATCGATCCTGCTCGCGATCTCGTGCGCCACCGCCCCGTCGGCCTTCGCGCACGGCGGGCAGTACCGCACGCCCGGCGGCTCCGTGCCTCCGCATCTGCGCGACCCGAACGATCCCACGCCGCCTCCGCCGCCGCCACCGCCGACGGGCCCGGGTCCGGTGACGCCGACGGACCCGCCGCCGCCCGGCGGCGGCCCCGTCACGCCCAAGGACCCGCCGAACCCGACCCCGCCGACCTCGACGCCGATCGACGGGCCGACGCCCGGCGGCGGGCGCCGATCCGTGACCTCGGTCGACCAGTGGAT